>NZ_CM001792.1:199424-499424 GCF_000340475.1 Oceanobacillus kimchii X50 | reverse complement strand
ACAGTTTGATAACAAATTTTACTTACTTTTACGATAAAAATTAAATACGTTATTAACAACCGCAGTCTTCATCTGTACAATATGAAGTTTCACTATTTCCAGTATGAATTGTCTTCAATTTAGGATTTTCTTTCTCCTCTTGCCATACTTTGGTTAGCACTTCATGAAATACTTCTTCAGGCTGTGCTCCGGACACTGCATACTTTTCGTTAAATACGAAGAAAGGCACTCCCTGGACTCCAATTTGACGTGCTGTATCAATATCTTCATTAACCCGATTACTAAATTTTTCAGTGTTCATCACTTCTTGCACTTCGGAGGTTTTTAATCCTACTTCTTCTGCTAATCTGATTAAAGTCTGATGATCACTTAGTAATTCTGATTCTGTAAAATAAGCATACAGGAGTCGTTCCGTTATTTCTTTCCCTTTGCCTCGCATTGTTGCAAGCTTGGCAACACGATGAGCATCGAATGTATTCGAATATTTCATATCATCAAAGTTATAATCTAAACCAACCTCAGATGCTTGTTCCTTTACCTGACGATTCATGTTTTTTACTTGATCAAGCGGAACTCCCTTTAATTCAGAAAATGTATCATAAAAATTTTTACCTGGGATATGTTTTGCACTTGGATCTAATTGATAACTTTTATACTCTATTGTAACTTTATCAATTTGTTCAAATTTATTTAATGCTTTCTCTAGTCTTCTTTTTCCAATATAGCAAAATGGACATACAAAATCAGACCAAACTTCTATTTTCATCAAAAGCCCCCTTTTCTAGACGTAATTGTAGCACAACCGTATGTAAAAGGAAAAATTACTTGTTTCATCAGATTTTTTGATAGCTATACCCTAATATTATCAAAACGCAAAAAATCCGAACTTGCTTCACAAATAATGTGAAATAAGTTCGGATTCCCTTATAAACTATTTACTTTAATTCATTAAGGACTTCATCAATCTTATCCAGTTCAGATTGTAATCCGCCACCACCTAGATACCAAAGAGGTCCATCTAGGTAAATAATGTTTTCATTCTCATAAGCTGCCGTTTGTTTAATAATATCGTTTTCTAGGTCAGATTCAATGTTGGAATCTCCATCAACTGCTGCAGTACGATCAATGACGAATAGTACTTGTGGATCGAGATCAAGAATTGCTTCAAAACCAAAGTTAGAACCGTGAGAAGAAGATTCAATATCTTCCGTTACAGGCTCAAATCCATATAGGTCATAAATGTATCCAAATCTTGAATTTGTTGCAAATCCTGATAGATTTCCTTCATTGTACATCGTTACAAGACTTGTTTCATAATTGCCTGCTTTTTCCTCTAATTCTGCTAGAGCTGCATCATATTTATCAAGATATTCTTGAGCTTCTTCTTCTTTATTAAACATCTTCGCAGCAATATCTACCGATTTTAAGAACGTATTCCAATAGTCATCTTGTTGTGTTCCGATAAAAATAACGTTCGGAGTGATTTCTTTTAATTGATCATAGAAAGCTGATTGACGTCCAGAAATGAAAATCACATCTGGTTCTAATGAAGCGATTTCTTCAAGACGTGGTTCTTTTAATGTACCAATGTTTGCGTACTCATCTGATTCATAATCCGAAAGATTTTCTGGAAGTGTAGAATCTTTTGGTACCCCAACAATTCCTTCTACACCTAGTGTATCTAATGTATCTAACATACCATAATCAAACACGACAATGTTTTCTGGCATAGACTCAAATTCAACATCTTCAAAAGTATAGCTACCACCATCTCTACTTTCTGATGAAGATACAGTTGGAGAAACCGTCATCGGATATGCAGCGTTCTCATCCTCTTCTGTAGTTTCCTCTGATGCATTACTATCAGTAGATTCTTCAGAAGCATTTTCCTCATCTGATCCACATGCTGCTAATACTAAAGCTAAAACTATAAGTGCTATAGCTAATTGCCATTTCTTCATGTACTTCTCTCCTCTTCTGTGTATGTACTATGTATTTAATTAATAATGATAATCATTATCAATTAATATATTTCTTATTATAATTACCTTTTAGACTCCCGTCAACATAAATATTACTCCTTTGTAATATTATTTTAAATTTTTGTCACATATTTATTTATTGTCTTATAAAAAACCTAGAGAAAAGATCAAAATTAAATACTTCTCTCTAGGTACAATTTTTAAATAGATATCCTAATTTACTTCTGTATGTGAATTAAAGTAAACACAAATACGACATCCATTTTGTTCTTGAATAGGTATATCCATATCATAAATTTCTCTTAAGGCAGTAGAGTTAATTATTTCATTGGTTGGTCCATTTTTTACAAGCTTTCCATCCTTCAACGCAACAATTTGATCAGAGTATACAGATGCAAAGTTAATATCATGTAAAACGATGACTACCGTTCTACCCAATTCATCAACAAGTTTACGTAAGATCTTCATAATTTGTACAGAATGCTTCATATCTAAATTATTTAATGGTTCATCAAGAAGAATATAGTCCGTGTCTTGTGCTATAACCATGGCAATAAAAGCTCTTTGTTTTTGTCCGCCAGATAATTCGTCTAAAAACTGATCTTCCATCTCTGCCAGATTCATATATTGAATCGCTTGATCAACATATTGTTGATCTTCATTCGTTAAACGGCCTTTCGAGTATGGATAACGTCCAAATGATACTAACTCACGTACAGTAAGCTTTACATTAATAAAATTTGCTTGCCGTAATATAGCTACTCTTTTCGCAAATTCATTGGACTTCCATTTGTTGACTTCATTTTTATCCAATAACACTTCCCCTGAATCAGAGTCCAGTAATCTACTAACCATGGACAATAATGTAGATTTACCAGCTCCATTCGGTCCTATGAAAGATGTAATTGTCCCTGGTTTTATCGTTACCGATACATCATCAACAACTTTCTTTTTTGCGAATTTCTTAGTCAAAGCTTTCATTTCTATCATTTTGACGACCTACTTTCTTTTAATAATAAGTAAATAAAGTAAATCCCACCAACAAAGTTAATAATTACACTTAACGTCGTTCGCAATTCAAAAATATGCTCAACAAGAAATTGACCACCTACCAGTGCAATTATACTAATTAAACTAGATCCCAAAATTAAAACAGAGTGTTTGTAGGAGGCTAAAAATTGATAAGCTAAATTCGCTACAATTAACCCTAAAAATGTAATTGGTCCTACTAAAGCAGTAGAAGTAGCAATTAGTATAGATGATAAAATTAGTACTTGCATTACCATTCGATCATATTTAATACCTAGATTAATTGAATTTTCTCGACCTAGCGACATTACATCTAGTTTATTTAACATAAAATAGCCTAATATAAATGAAATTAGCAGGATCCCTACAGCAATATATAAAATTTCAACATTTACTCTAGAAAAATTAGCAAATAATAGTGATTGCAATCCTAAATACTCGACTGGATCAATTAGCACTTGTAGGAACGTTACAAAACTTCCTAAAAATGTACCTATAATCATTCCTATTAATAATAATAAATAAATTGGATGCTTATCCGCTCTGAATAAGAAGCGATATAAAAGGAATGCAAAAAGAACCATTGCCAATAATGCTGCTCCAAAGTTTAAGTACTTATTCAAGACCCACATCGACATAGAACCTGCAAAGAAATAAATCAGTGTTTGAACTACTTCATACATGGAATCTATTCCCATTACCGATGGTGTTAAAATTCGATTTCGAGTAACAGTTTGAAAGATAACTGTCGCATAAGAAATAGCAATACCTGTTATTACCATTGCAAGAACTCGGTTCATTCTTCTAGGGAAGGCATAGTCAAAACCACCCTTAATATCATAAAAAGCATAAAACAAAATACAGAGTAATCCTATTACGGCTAAAAATACCAACTTCGTACTATTTTTTCGCATATGCTCTCCCCCTAAACAACATAATTAAGAAGATCGCACTACCAATAACTGCTACAGTTACGTTCACAGGGATCTCAAACGGATGTACCACAATACGCCCAATAATATCGCATACTAGTAAGAACGCAATTCCCATTACCGCTGTATGTGGAATCGTTTTACGTAAGTTATCTCCTAAATATAGAGAAACAATATTTGGAACAATTAACCCTAAAAACGGTATAACTCCAACAGTAAGTACAACAGTTGTTGAGATAATAGCTACAAGTACAAGCCCGATATTCAGTACAACTTTATAACTCAATCCTAGATTTTTTGCGAATTCTTCACCCATACCTGCTACTGTAAATTTATTAGCGTATATATATGCTAATATGACAGCTGGAACGCTCACATATAACAATTCATATCGACCAGCAATTACTAATGTAAAGCTCCCCATTAACCAAGATGATATATTTTGGAGAAGGTCTGCCTCATATGCAAAAAACGTTGTTATAGAAGATAAAATATTCCCATACATGATACCAATTAACGGAACAAATATTGCGTCTTTAAATTTAATACGATCTAAAATTTGCATAAAGACGAAAGTTCCAATTAATGCAAACGCGAAACTAAAGACCACTTGTTGTGTATATGTAACATTTGTAAAAAACAACATGGATATCAAAATTCCGAGCTTAGCTGCATCTAATGTACCAGCAGTAGTTGGTGAAACAAATTTATTTCTGCTAAGTGATTGCATAATTAAACCGGCAATACTCATTCCAGCTCCTGCCAATATAATTGCCATTAAACGAGGTACTCGACTGATGAGAAATGTTTGGATCTTATCAGACTCCCAATCTAGTAAATCCGTTACCTTAATATCAATTGCTCCTATGAAAAGAGAGACAAATGATAAGATTACAGTAAAAATAATTAATATCCATAACTTCATAAGTAATCCTCATATCCTAGTATATTTCGACTTAATTGAAAATGATTATCATTACTAAGTACGGTTTTAATTATATATAAGGCTTGGTGTAAAATCAACCTACTTTACTCAAAACAACATTAGAAAATTAGTGTTATAGAGAACCAATTATACATATATGGATAATAATCAAGAAAATTAAAATAGCAGTAAAAGGATATTTATCCCTTATACTGCTATTTTTTGTTCTGTATAATGCTTATATCATTGGTCAGCGTATGAACGCTGTTCTTCTTTAGAGCCATCTTCTTTATAGATGGTTAGTGAAGTTGCTTTCTTACGTGCAATTTCTACTGCTCTTGCTACGGCTTCTTCTTTTGTCGATAATACTTCACTTGCTATATCAGAACCAACGGATGCAACTGCCCAACCATCTTCATGCTTATAAACTTCTTCGCCTTCTTCTAATCGCTCTGGATTACTTGTCGATTGTTTTCCTTCTTCCGATCGTTTAGTCGGACTACCTTGATCATGATACGTATCTATTTCGCTTTGTGATGCATTTTGCTTCCAATTTTTTGCTTGTTCAATTGCTATTGGAATTGCTTGCCCTTCTTTGTAACCATCATCAATCATGGAATTTGCAATATCAATCGCTTTTTTTCTTGTAACTTTATCAAGATTCTTCATTGAACTTGGATAATCTTGCATTGTCCACACCATACATCTTCACTCCTTTTTTATATTGACTTCCCTATTCTTATGTATTTAAATCAATTTCATCATAAATTAAGATATAAAAAAGAGCCATAAAAGGGGGATTCCCTTTCATAACTCGCCATATTACTTATCCATTAATGATTGTCCCATAATAGTTACTCGTGAAGTATTTTTTAATTCTTCTAAATTAACAGACCCAATTCCAAACATCGTCATTTTCAGTTCTAACTCTAGCTGTTCCATTGTTTGGATAACATCTTCTGGTGTTTCCATTGCAGCTTTCAATAAATGTCTTGCAAAGCCTACGATATCAGCTCCAATCGTAATTGCTTTCGCTGCATCCAAACCTGTTTTCATTCCTCCACTTGCGATTAATGGTACTTCAGGTAATTCTCCACGAACAGAAACAAGACAATCCTTTGTTGGATTTCCCCAGCTATTGAATGCTTCTGCAGCTGCTTTATTTAATGGATCTTTGGAACGTAATTTTTCCACCTGACTCCAAGATGTACCTCCAGCACCTGCTACATCAATGTAGGAAATACCTGCATCATACAAGCGTCTTGCTACTTCACCGTCAATACCAAAACCTACTTCTTTAACTCCCACTGGAGCATTTACTTGTTTACAGACTTGCTCTATTTTTGGTAGTAAATCTTTAAAATTAAGGTCCCCTCCATCTTGAACCGCTTCTTGTAGACTATTTAGATGAAGAACAATAGAATCTGCATTGGTTTTATCAATAATTCTTTGACACTCTTCTGGACCATAGCCGTAATTTAATTGAACAGCTCCAATATTAACAATTAATGGTGCAGTAGGCGCTTGATTTCTGATTAGAAATGAATCTTTATGTTGATCACTTTCTAAGAAAGCCCTTGTTGAACCAATTGCTAATGCCCATCCTTTCTCTTCTGCAGCAATAGCAAGATTCTGATTAATAGTTGTCGCTAGTTCCGATCCACCAGTCATCGAACTTACCAAGAACGGCGCTTTTAATTGTTTCCCTAAGAAATTTGAATCCAAAGAAATGTCTGCAAAATCAATCTCTGGTAATGCGTTATGTATAAAGTTAATGCCCTCTAATCCTGTAGATTTATTTACTCCTTCTACATCTCCAGTAAGGCAAAGGCGTATATGCTCTGTCTTACGTTGGTTAATTCCTTTTTCCATTGATGTGACCTCCGCTAATGTTATATCATTACCTCTAGTGTAATGGTTTATGTACTGAAAATAAAGAAAGAGCTTTCCTAAGAAAAACAACTCTCCTATTTCAACGTAAATGAAATATATTCGTATATAAACTAATTCGATTTAAAGATATGTATTCACTACCGGTAATATAAAATTGAATTATTAATACCACTGAATCTCAATTTGATAACTTACCTCTTCTTTTAAAATTTGATTGTATCCTTTCGGCAATTAAGATACTATTAAATATAGAATAAATTAATTTAACTGAATTAATTGATAATTATAATTGAACACAAACTTATTCTGTTTCATATTCTATTAATACTAAACATCTATATTCGGAGGAAGCTATGTTAAAAGAGAAGGCAAAAAATTTTGCTACAAAGGCGCATCAAGGACAAACTAGAAAGAATTCTGATGAAGCTTATATCACACATCCAATCCGTGTTGCCCAAAGGCTTGAGCTAGAAGGCAGTTCGGACTCACTCGTTTGTGCAGCCTATCTACATGATGTTGTTGAAGATACTCCTGTAACAATCGATGACATTCAACATGAGTTCGGTAATGAAATCGCACAACTTGTAGCTGCTCATACAGAAGATAAATCTAAGACTTGGAAAGAAAGAAAACAACACACAATATATAGCATTCAAAACGCCCCTAAAGAAGTAAAATATTTGATTATCGCTGATAAATTAGACAATTTACTTGAACTTGAAAAAGAATATCAAATTCTAGGAGAAGCCATTTGGGCAAATTTTAATGCAGGGTATGAACAACAAAAATGGTATAATCAATCGATTGTTAAATATATGTATGCTGGATTGGATAAATCAGAAGTACCAGGTTATTTTTCAGAGTATGAAAATGCTGTCGACCGTGTATTTCCTCAAAAATAACACCCCCGATTTTGTACATATTTCTTTGTAACATTTCGGAGGTGTTTTTATTATTTCAAATAATGTCTATACATTTTAGACTGTTGCTGAGTCTCATTACTTATCTCACATTCATTTCACTTGGTAGTGCACCACTTCTTACATTCCTATCCAATTCATTAATCTCCTGCATTTCAGCATCCGTTAGTTCAAAATCAAATACATCTAGATTTTCTTCAATGCGATTAGGTGTAACGGATTTAGGAATAACAATCATTCCAGATTGCAAGTGCCAACGGAGAATCGTTTGGGCAACCGTTTTTCCTTTTCTTCCTGCTAAATTTTGTAGTTCTTCACTTTGAAGCACATCTTTCCCATTCATTAATGGACTATATGACTCTACATAGATATTGTGTTTCTCACAAAAACCTCGGAGCTCTTTTTGTTGTAAATACGGGTGACATTCTACTTGATTAAGTACCGGCACTACTTCGCATTCATTAAGAATTCTTTCTAAGTGCTCAATATCAAAATTGCATACACCAATTGCTTTAACTTTTCCATCTTTATATAACGTTTCTAAAGCTTTATATGTTTCTACATATTGGTCAAAGTTTGGAGTTGGCCAATGGATCAAGTATAGATCGACATAGTCTAAACCTAATTTTTCTAAACTAGCATCAAACGCTTTTAATGTATTTTCATAGCCATGATCACTATTCCACACTTTTGTAGTTATAAACATTTCTTCACGTGGTATCCCACTATTAGATATGGCTTCTCCTACTCCAACTTCATTTCCATATACTTTTGCTGTATCAAGTGATCGATATCCGACTTTTAAAGCGTGTTCTACTGGTGAAACAACTTCTTCATTGGGTACTTTCCAAACCCCAAAACCTAGTTGTGGCATTTTTAAACCATTATTTAAAGTTACATACTCCATACTTTTCATCCCTTTCATATAAAGTGTCTATTATTATACTTTATTCCATAGTTACATACGATTAATTAGGCTTATAATATCAAATCTTTCATAAATTTTTAACAATTCCCTTCATACTTTCTACCTATTTACCGATATTAAAGAAAACATATAAACGGGCGGGGGAAAATATGAAATTTTTTAAGAACAAAAAGATTAAACCTAAAGATAATATAAAAAAGAAAAAATCATCTCCATTTTCATTCATAAAATGGAAAAATAATAAAGAAACATCAAAGCGGAAGTTTTCCATTAATATAAAAGCCTTTAATAATTTAAGTATAGGAAACAAATATTTATTATCATTTTTAGTTGTTATCTTTTTCACTTTCAGTGCTTGGTTTTTTGTGAATCAAGAAGTTAAACAATCTAAAGAAGACACTGAAGCAGTGTATACATATAGCGAACAGGTAAGTACACTCAATCAACTATCACTAGCAATTCAAGGTAAAGATATACAAATTGCAGACTACCTACTAACGAGCAATAATTTATATGTTGATAGATTTAATGAATATAAGAGTCAAGTAGATCAACTAATAATTGAAGTCGAAGAGTTTTTAAAAACGGAAGATGAATATTTTAAAATAAGTCAGTTAAAACGGTCTGATGATACAATCAACAGTACATTTGAAGAAAAGGTAATTCCATCAATAGAGAACAATGATAATATAATGGCAAATACACTAAGAGAAACAACTTATCGTTTCCGTACAAGCAATGTTGATATAATTAATGAATTGATATCAGAAAAAGAACAAGCTCAAACTAAGGCTTCAGAAGCTGCAGAAAATAGTATGGATCGAATTTCATCAACACTAACAATGGCAAACTTAATCACCATCGCTATAGGAGTAACTATCTTTAGTATAGTTAGTGTTCAAATTTCCAGAAATCTGAAACAAGTTGTACAAATCACATCTAAAGTTGCAGCTGGGGATTTAACCGCAACCCATATGAAATATAACGGTAAAGATGAAATTGGCCAATTAAGTGCTTCTGTGAATCAAATGAAAGATAATATGAAAGCTATTCTAACGAAGGTATCTTCAGCAAGTAGTTCCGTATTAGAACGAAGCGATCATCTTACCCAAGCTGCAACGGAAGTAAAAGAAGGTAATTCACAAGTAGCAGCTACAATGGAAGAATTATCAGCCGGTGCAGAAACACAAGCCAATGGTGCTTCAGACTTATCCGAAAAAATGTCAGGCTTTGTAGAGGTAGTAAACAAGTCTCGTGAAAATGGAGATGAAATTACAAGTACAACAGAAAAGATGTTAGAACAAACGAATCAAGGAACTGCTTTAATGCGAAATTCTATGAAGCAAATGCATCGAATCGATGAAATTGTTAAAGTTTCTGTAGACAAAGTAAAAGGTCTAGATCAACAATCAAGAGATATATCGAATCTGATATCCGTTATTAAAGATATCTCTGAACAAACGAACTTGCTAGCTTTAAATGCTGCCATAGAAGCTGCAAGAGCCGGTGAACATGGACGTGGATTTGCAGTTGTAGCAGATGAAGTTCGAAAACTATCTGAACAAGTATCTAATTCTGTTGGTGAAATCACCACTATTGTTTCCAATATCCAAGATGGAACGAAAGAAGTTGTTAGTTCCCTTAATAATGGTTACAAAGAAGTTCAAGAAGGAACAACCCAAATCGAATCAACTGGAGATAACTTTAAAACAATTCAACATGGCGTTAATGATATGGTAAGTAAAATTGAACATATTACATCAGATTTATTAAATATCGTTGAAAATAGTACCAATATGAATCAACTTATTGAAGAAATCGCCTCGACTTCAGAAGAGTCTGCTGCTGGTGTGGAACAAGCATCTGCTGCTGCTCAACAGACTTCTAGCTCAATGGAAGAAGTGGCAGGCAGTGCCAACAGTCTAGCAGAACTTGCAATTGATTTAAATAATCAATTACAAGTATTTAAACTCAAATAAAATAAATAACCGAACTATTTTCCAGTCTCTAATCTACTTCGCTAAAGTAAAAATTCAAGAAGGAGTATATCATGCCTGGATTGTAGTTCGGTTTTATATTGTAAACATGAAGAATTCACCTTTACAAGTTTTCCTTGCTATTTTATTGATTTTTGCCATGGTATAAAAAGCATTGTTTTGTATGATCATTAACCATTCCAATAGCTTGCATAAATGAATAACAAATGGTTGGGCCTACAAAGCGAAACCCTCTCTTTTTCATATCTTTACTCATTTTTTCAGAAAGATCAGTATAAGCAGGAATTTCTTTATCATCTTCCCACGTGTTTAAAATTGGTTGCCCATCTACAAAACTCCAAATATATTTATGAAAAGAGCCAAATTCCTTGGCCACTTCAATACATTTATGCGCATTATTAATCACTGAGCTTATCTTTCGCTTATTTCGAATAATACCTTCGTTTAACAGTAATGACTCGACTTTTTCGTCTGAATAAGTTGCTACTATTTCCGGATAAAAATGGTCAAATGCTTCTCTATAATTTTCTCGTCTTTTAAGTATCGTTATCCAACTTAACCCTGCTTGAGCTCCTTCTAAAGACAACATTTCAAACAAATATCGGTCATCCTCATAAACAGGAACTCCCCATTCTTCATCATGATAAGAAATATAGATAGGTTCATCGGTAACCCAACCACAACGTCCTAACATTACGGGGCCTCCTCTCCTACTTTCACATCGTTATCATCATAAGATATCCAATCACTAAAACTACCAGGGTACAGTTTCACATTATGAAATCCTGCTGTCTCTAACGCAAGTATGTTTGGACAAGCAGATACTCCAGAGCCACAAGACACAATAATTTCATCGTCTTTTGAAAGATTAGCAAATAAGGTTTCTAACTGCTCTTTATCTTTCCACCTTCTACCATCTTTCGTAAGAACATCTTTCCAAAAATAATTAACCGCTCCAGGTATATGTCCTGCTCTTCGGTACAATGGTTCCTCATCTCCTAAATATCTTGAATAAGAACGTGAGTCGATTAATATCGTGTTGCCATTAGAAATCTTATCGCGCACTTCCTTCATATCGACTGTACGATTTTGTTTTAATTTAGGCTGGTAAGTGACTGGATTTAAAGAGGGAACTTCTGTTGTTACCGCTCCTCCTTCTTCTTTCCATTGATCTAATCCACCTTCTAGAATATAAACTTTATCATGCCCTACATAATCCATTAACCACCAGAATCGAGGTGCAAACATGTCATTTCCTTGGTCATAGACTACAACCGTTGTTTCATTCGTTACCCCTATTTGCCCTAGTTTATTTGTAAATAAATCCCAATCTGGTAGAGGGTGGCTACCTCCGTGTTTACCTGCCTTTCCAGATAAATCCTTATTTAAGTCCATATAAATTGCACCAGGTATATGCTCTTTCAAATACGCTTTACGTCCAGCATCGGGATCTTTTAAATTAAATCGTACATCCACAATTACAATATGATTTTGCGAAAATCTACGCATCAACCGCTGTACACTAATTAAATTTTTCATACTATCCCTCCTGCAACTATTTATTTACTATCATATCATTTTATAAAATAATTTACAGATATCTAAATAATCAATATATGGTAAACTAATAGAAAAAACGAAGAGGAGATACGATATGCAAAAACAACTTATCAATCGATTAATTACATATGCGAAAATAGACACGCAATCTGACGATCAATCTAGTACTACGCCATCAACTCCCGGCCAATGGGATTTAATTCACTATCTCCAAAATGAACTTAAAGAAATTGGAATGCAAGAGATCGAAGTAGATGAATATGGATATCTCATGGCTACATTACCAGCAAATACGAACAATGATATCCCGACAATAGGTTTTCTTGCCCATGTAGATACTGCTACGGATTTTACTGGTAAGAATGTTAATCCGCAAATCATTGATTATAATGGCGGAGATATTGTCTTAAATGAAACACTTCAAGTTATACTTTCTACTAAGGAATTCCCAGAGCTTCTTACCTATAAAGGGCATACATTAATTACTACCGATGGTACAACACTTTTAGGAGCTGACAATAAAGCAGGAATTGCTGAAATTATGACAGCTATGCAGTACCTCATCCAACATCCAGAAATAGAACATGGTACCATTCGTATTGCATTTACACCGGATGAAGAAATTGGACGTGGTCCACACAAATTTGATGTTACTCGTTTCAACGCTAAATACGCATATACCATCGATGGTGGGCCATTAGGAGAGCTTCAATACGAAAGCTTTAATGCAGCAGCAGCAAGAATCACTTTTACCGGAAATAGTGTTCACCCCGGAACTGCAAAAAATAAAATGATCAATTCAGGGAAGATTGCTGCTGAATTTATCTCAAAATTTCCCGATCAGGATTCACCCGAACATACAGAGGGATATGAAGGGTTTTATCATTTAATATCTATCGAAGGTGATGTAGAGAAAACCAAAGTTTATTACATTATACGTGATCATGACCGTAATAAGTTCGAATCTCGAAAAGCGACATTACAAAAATTCGCTACTGACTTGCAACGTAAATATGGAGAGAATGCTATTCAAGTGGAAATGGAAGATCAGTATTATAATATGCGCGAGAAAATTGAGCCAGTAAAAGAAATTGTCGATATAGCTAGTGAAGCTATGAAACAATTAGATATCGATCCTATTATTCAACCAGTACGTGGGGGAACGGACGGATCCCAACTCTCATATATGGGGTTACCAACTCCAAATATCTTTACCGGTGGAGAGAATTTCCATGGTAAATATGAATATATATCTGTTCAAAATATGGAAAAATCCACGAAAACGATTATTGGTATTGCTAAACTATTTGCCGAGAAATTCAAAGACTAATCAAGCTACCTCTAGTTTTGAATCAGTGGTAATTAACTTGCCACTGGTTCAAAACAAAACCCTTCACTAAATCAACTAACCCTCTTTAATTTGCTATAAATTCAGAAATTACTTACTTATAGTTTTAGCTACTCAACCTCATAAAAATGTGAGAAGATATAATCTGCAAAATTAATTATTTCTATTTACAAATTAACAAAATATATATAAAGTGAGCCTTCCATAATCGTTGGTTTTTTACTTCTGTAATAATGATAATGAAGACTTATCAGGGTGTGAATGTCCTTATCCTATTTTAGGCTAGTCGAATAAATTTTACGCACACTTTCACACCTCGAAACAGAAAATGACATAGTAAGAGTTAGGAGCGTTAATTATGCAACGTTTGCTTTGGTTGTTGCTATTGATCGGTGTACTACTATTTTTCATGACCTCATGCCAATCTAATGATGATACCAATTCATCTTCTCAAAATAATTCAGAGAATCCGTCAGATGAAGAAGATGTAACAGCTAATCAAGAATATGAAAAGTTACCCAAAACTCCTCTACAAAAACTAGATCAAGGAGAACAGGTAGTTGCACTTCAGTATTTTCTCGAACAGTTAGGGTACAGCTTTTCTGATCAAGGTAACTATAACGAACAGGTGACTTGGGCTATAACTGATTTTCAAATACAACAAGAAGATTTATTGGTCTCTGGGATATACGATGAAGACACCAAACAAAAAATAGAGGAAGTCATTCAATCCGAGAAGACATATAAACCAGGTAAGGGGCTACCAGCACCGACAGAACCTGCGTTTACAGATGCAGGTACAGAAGTTATTTCAAACCCATATGATCAGTTAGTTCTTGTTAATAAAGATTTTTCATTGCCTGCGGACTATATTCCAGATGATTTAGTTATACCAAATGTTCCTTTCCCTTTCATTGAGGACATTCCAAAAAAATATATGCGCCAAGCTGCCGCTGACGCATTAGAAGAATTGTTTGCTGATGCACAAGAAGAAGGCTTAGAGCTATATGCACAATCTGGATACCGATCATACGACCGCCAGGATACTATTTTTGCAGCAAATGCCGCTGAAAATGGTGAAAAGCACGCAAACAAGTATAGTGCTCGTCCTGGAGAAAGTGAACATCAAACGGGACTGGCTATGGATGTAACAAGTCCGGAAGTTAACTTTAGTCTAGAAACAGAATTTGGTGAAACAAAAGAAGGAAAATGGGTAAAAGAAAATGCTACGAACTATGGTTTTATAATTCGGTTCCCAGAAGGTAAAGAAGAAATTACTAAATATCAATTTGAACCTTGGCATTTACGATATGTAGGGCAAAAAGCAGCAGAAGAAATCATGAATCAAAACATTACTTTAGAAGAATATTTGGAGAAATAATTCGTAAACGTCCTCTAAATTAGAGGGCGTTTTCATTGTAGATTTTGCTAATATAGAGGAGTAAGAAAAAATATGTAACCTCTAAATTCATGCATTTCTTTTTATGCATGCTTAGAAGAGGTATCTGCTTTATTTAAAGCATCATCAATTTGTTTATCTAATGCTCGAATTCTTGTTAGCGCTAGTTCGGGGTCGATTTCTTTATAGTGATGATTGCCACCATACTCTTCATCAGCTTCATCTGCCATTGCCACAACTTGTTGAAGTGGATTTAGTTGCAATTCGCCTTCTGGCAGATAAGAGTCAGTATGAAGTAAAATAGCAACAGCGATTTCTTTTGCTGCTTGTCGCTCTTCACCATTTCGAATTAAAAGTTTATGCGCACGACTCGCACCTTTAATCGCATGAATATCATTTTCTTTATAGAGATTATAATCCCATTCACCATTACGATACCATGTATAGTGACCAATATCGTGTAAGAGTGCTGCTTTTGTGGCAAGATCTGGATTTACTGCAAATCGCTTAGAAAAAATATATGCGTATTCCGCCACTGCCACTGCATGGGCAACCCCAGAGCGTTGTAAATACTTCTTTGTGATTGGGTGAACAAAAATCTGTTCCAAAGTAACTCTTTCCATACTTATGCTCCTTTCTTTCGTGTATATTAATTTAATTACCGAATTTCACCGAATATAAACATGTATGAAAAAAGCACAGACTATATAGCTACTGCGCAACAATATTTTCTATTCAGTTAATTTTCGCAAATACCTTTCAAAAAAGATATTAGTTTATTTTACCTCTTTACAAGTCAGTTGTAAAGTAGTTTACTCAAAATTTGCAAAGAATGTGCGCTTCCGTTACAATTTAATTGATAACAATTATCAATTAAATTGTATAGGGGTATGGGTATGGAAAGAACTGCATTAGCGAAACTTATTAGAGAACGACGTGCCATAAAAAAAGGTTACACAAATAAAGAAGTCACTGAAGATAAAATAAAAGAATTATTAGAAGATGCAATATGGGCACCCACACATGGAATGAGACAGCCTTGGCGCTTTTTGTTTGTCAGTCAAGAACACTTGCCTGTTTTCGCAAAAAAAGTTGCATCTACTTACCCTGAAGAAAGACAAGAAAACAGAGAAAATTATTTAAATGAACCTAATGCAATACTCGTTGTTGTTATGGAAGAGTCTGATATTCCAAAGCAATGGGACGAAAACTACGGGGCTGTTGCTTCCATGATTCAGAATTTCTGGTTGCTTGCATGGCAAGAGAAACTTGGAGTTGTATGGAAAACAAACCCGCATATTTACGATGATAACGTTAAAGATAAATTAAACATCCAAAAAAATGAAAAAATCGTTGGTTTTCTTCATTTAGGTTACTTTGAAGAAATACCGCCACAGAAAGAACGGATCTCGGTCGATGATAAATTTGAAAATTTTCTGGGCTAACAGGAGACTTCGGTCGATTAATAGAGTTAAGTGACTGGACTATAGAAAAAAAATTCAAAAAGGTTATTGACAATTGCTTGTCCTTTCCGGTAAGATAAATTCAACAAATTGATGAACCGGCACTGACGAAGAAGAGTACTTAATAAAAACCCTAAAGAGAGCTGATGGTTGGTGGGAATCAGTGGGATATTTTATTAAGGAATGGACTTCTGAGCTCCAAACCGAACCGTTAACTGAAGTAGGCCTTGGCGAATTTGTCTCTCGTTATCGAGACTAAGTAGATAATTTATTATCCTACTTTTAAAGTGAGCTGAACTTCAGCTAATAAAGGTGGTACCACGGTCCCTCGTCCTTTTTAGGATTAGGGGCTTTTTTGTATTCAGACAACTAAATAATTGCAAATCATTGAGTAAGAGGAGTAGATATTCAGGAAGCGTTACAGAGAGCTAGAGGTTGGTGAAATTCTAGCACGTAGAAGAGTATTGAATGGACTTACGAGAGTTTTCTTGAAACATAGACTAGTAGGGAAAAACGGGTTTCCGCCGTTATACGGATAGGATATCGGAGAATAGTTGCTCCCGTATCTGAAAATGAGTTGGGAAAATATTTTCTCAAATGAGGTGGCACCGCGGTTCCTATCGTCCTCTATAAGCACATTACTGTGTTTATAGGGGACTTTTTTTATTCAACCAAATTTAAATGAGGAGTCGAAGACATGAGTATCCGTTATGTAATTGAGAAGCAACCAATCGATCAATTATTACCTATTCAAGTTCTAACACAACTAGATAGTCCAAAGAAATATTTATTGGAAAGCAGTTTTCCACATGAAGAAAAAGGACGCTTTTCATTTCTTGGAAGGAGTCCATATCAAGAAATCCTTGGTTTCGATAATCGTACAAAGATTTGTAACTATAAAACTCATGAAGATAAATGGGTTGAACAACATGCCTTACATTATATAAAACAGCATCTACCTAAAATAGAAATCGATATTTCCTTTCCATTTTATGGGGGAGCAATCGGATATATCGGCTACGATACGATACGTTCCTTTGAGCACATCGGGGATAGATTACCTGATAAACGAAACATGCCAGACATACATCTGATGTTGTTTGAAGATACGATCATATTCGATCATGAAGAAGATACATGCTACCTACTTGTGATTGATACGGATTCATCAGCTTCTGAACATATTTTACAGAAACGTCTAGAACAACTCAGAGAAATTATGAAGAAAGCAAGAGTAACAATGCTCCCCTTCCCTGCGAGATATTCATTCACTCCAGAAATGGACCAAGAAACATTCGAAAGTAATGTAGCTATTGCAAAAAAATATATTGAAGAAGGAGATATTTTTCAAGTTGTATTATCTCAACGAATGCAGGCAAAAGTCGAAAATCCAGAAACATTTTCCATCTCATTTTATGAACAACTGAGACAATCGAATCCTTCACCTTATATGTTTTATATGGATTTTAATGATTACCTCATTCTCGGAGCTTCACCAGAAAGTCTCATTGAAACAAGTGGAAAGAAAATCATCACAAATCCTATAGCTGGTACAAGAAAAAGAGGTAGTACTGAAGAGATTGATCAAATGCTGACAGAGGAATTGCTCTCTGATGAAAAAGAAAGAGCAGAACATCAAATGCTTGTAGATTTAAGTAGAAATGACCTTGGAAGAGTATGTGAAATTGGAAGTATTGATATTCCGATATATATGAAAATAGAAAAATATCAGCATGTCATGCACATGGTCTCTGAAGTCACTGGCATTCTAAAATCAAACTACTCTAGTATTGATGCATTAATCTCTTGTTTACCAGCAGGAACGGTATCTGGAGCACCAAAAATACGCGCAATGCAGATAATCAACGAGTTAGAACAAAACCAAAGAGGTCCTTACGGTGGAGGTATTGGTTTTATCAATTTTCAACAAGATGTACACATGGCTCTAGCTATTCGAACTGTGATCGTTAAAGATGATAAAGCATACTTACAAGCAGGAGCAGGAATAGTCTATGACTCCATACCTACAAATGAGTATATTGAAACATTAAATAAAGCCAAATCTTTTATGGAGGTGGACGATCATGATTTTATTAATCGATAACTATGACTCGTTTACGTATAATCTCTATCAATATATTTCTGAATTTGATAAGGAAGTCCATGTTATTCGAAACGATGCTATTACTCCTGATGAGATTCGAGCACTGCAACCAGAAGCCATTGTTATATCTCCTGGGCCAGGTTCTCCAGAAAAAGCAGGAAATTGTTTGAAGATTGTCAGGAAATTATACCGAGAATTCCCAATACTCGGTATTTGTTTAGGCCATCAAGTACTAGCAGAAGCTTTAGGGGGAGAAATAAAGCAAGCCAAGGTGATAAAACATGGAAAAACATCAACTATATCAATAAAGGAATCACAGTTATTACATTCACTTAAGAATCCAATACAGGTCATGCGGTACCATTCACTTATAGTTGATTCTAAAAGTCTATCTCCAAATTACCAAGTGACTGCACGATCCTTGGATGATAATGAGATTATGGCGATAGAACATAAACAACTACCACTTTTTGGAATGCAATTTCATCCAGAATCCATTGGCACAAAGGATGGAAAGCAAATCATTCGGAATTTTTTATTACAAATCAAGGCGTTACAGGAGGATGAAAATAATGAAGCACTCACTTCATAAAATTATTGATCGACAAGATTTATCCACAGAAGAAATAAAAGAAGTATTTACACATTGTTTTTCAGAAGAAGTATCTGATTCGGAACTAGCAGCTATTCTTATCTCATTAAAAATGAAAGGAGAAACCGCGGAAGAAGTAGTTGGATTGTCTCAAGTTATTCAAGAACATTCTCCTTTCCTATTAAACTTTCACCAACCAGTAATGGACAATTGCGGAACTGGTGGAGATCGTTCAAACAGTTTTAACATCAGTACTTGTTCTGCTTTTGTATTAGCTGGAGCTGGTGTAACCGTAGCAAAGCATGGAAATAGAAGTGTATCAAGTCAAACAGGTAGTGCGGATGTCTTAGAAAAACTAGGCGTATCTTTAGCTTTTACAAAAGAACAAGTAAATGAAATGTTAGAAAAAAATCAAATTGCTTTCTTGTTCGCACAACATGTACATCCGACGCTAAAACAGGTGAGCAAAGTAAGAAAAGATTTACGAATACCTACTATTTTTAATTTCATCGGACCATTAACGAATCCTGTTCACTTAAATTCTCAATATATTGGAGTCTATGATCCAGCAGCTATTCCAATGGTGGCAAAAGCTGCACAACTACTTGGAAGAGAACGAGCAATTGTGATCCATGGTGCTGGTGGTTTAGACGAGGCTTCTTTACAAGGAGAAAATCAATATATACTCGTTGAAAATGACCGATTAGAGGAAAGAACAATTCATCCAGAAGAGGTTGGTTTATCTGTATATCCGAATGATGAAATTCAAGGAGGAAATGCAACAGATAACGCAAATATCTTACTGTCTATATTAAGAGGTGAAGAAAGCGCGTATCTGGATACCGTACTTTTCAATGCAGGCATTGCATTGTTTACTACAAGAAGAGTGGGTTCCATTTATGATGGCGTTAAACTTGCTAGAGAAAGTATTAATTCTGGTTCAGCATTAAGCAAACTCAATAACCTAATCACTTTCAGTAAGAAAGTTAGCGAGGTGGTTTAGATGACTTTTCTAGCAAAAATCTTAGAAGAAAAACAAACTGAAGTAAGGATTAGAAAACAAGAGAAAAACGATTTAGGGACCCGAAGTATACCTGTTTATTCGTTGATAAGTCAAATCAACCAAGCAAACTCACTATCCATTATTGCTGAAATTAAACGCGCTTCTCCTTCAAAAGGAGAAATTCAAATGGACCTTGATCCCGTCGAGCAAGCTAAAAAATACGAGCAAGCAGGTGCATCTGCCATATCTGTATTAACAGATCAAAATTTTTTTCAAGGTTCATTAAAGGATTTACAAAAAGTAAGTGAAGCAGTTTCGGTTCCAGTTCTTTGTAAAGATTTTATTATTGATGAGGTTCAAATTGATGATGCAAAAGATGCAGGGGCTTCTATTATCCTGTTAATTCTAGCAGCTTTACCATTAGAAAGATTCCAGGAATTATATAATTATGCTTCAAATAAAGGACTTGAGGTCATTTGTGAAGTGCATACTGCAGAAGAGTTAAAAAACGCCTTAACGATATCACCAGCTATTGTTGGCATTAATAACCGTGATTTAAAATCCTTTGAAGTTGATTTACAAACTACGAAACAACTGGCTCAACTAGTTGATAATAATACTATAATCATTAGCGAAAGTGGCATGAGAACAGCTGGTGATGCAACGCTAGCTGCCGAAGCTGGAGCGAAAGCTATTTTAGTTGGAGAGACGTTTATGAAATCAAATCAATTAGAAACAGATTTTAATAATCTACGCGTGCCCCTTGTTGAAAGGAGTTTATAAATGTTTATAAAAATATGTGGAATTTCTTCCATTGATACTGCTCTAGCAGTTGCGGATGCTAACGCTGATATGATTGGATTTGTATTTGCCCCAAGTAAGCGACAATTATCCATCCCTCAAGCTGAGGAAATAACAAAAAAACTTCCTCACACCATTCAAAAAGTGGGGGTATTTGTAGATGAACCTTTAGAGAATATTCTATCAATAATCGAAAAGCTAAATCTCGATATTGTCCAGTTACATGGGGATGAAACTATTGCCTATCAAAAAAAGATTCCAATTCCCATTATTAAAGCATTTCCAGCAACTACAGAGGGATTACAACAAGCAAACCAATCATCGGCTAAATATATTTTAATAGACAGTCCCCCTGTTCAATCATCAAGAGGAGGAAACGGTGTAACATTCAATTGGAATATGCTCAAAGATCAGCCTTTTACTGACAAATTAATATTAGCTGGTGGTTTAAATACAGACAATATACTTGAAGCTATCCAAACTGTAAGACCAGCTGGAGTTGATGTCTCAAGCGGAGTAGAACTAAACGGAAAAAAAGATGTCCAGAAGATCAATCAATTTATTACTAAAGTACAAAAAGAAAGAAAGGATGTATTGCAATGACTACTTATTCATTTCCAGACATCAAAGGAAAATACGGAGAATTCGGTGGAAGATTTGTACCAGAATTATTAATGCCTGCAGTACTTGAATTAGAAAAAGCCTATGAAGATGCGTTGAAAGATGAGAAATTCACGGAGGAACTTCAGACATATTTAACGGAATACATCGGACGTGAAACTCCTCTATATCACGCTAAAAAGTTAACTGAACATGCGGGCGGTGCACAAATCTATTTAAAACGTGAAGATCTAAATCATACTGGTGCTCATAAAATTAATAATACCATTGGGCAAGCACTACTCACTTTAAGAATGGGTAAGAAAAAAGTTGTGGCTGAAACTGGTGCAGGTCAACATGGTGTTGCGACTGCGACAGTATGTTCTTTATTAGGATTAGAATGTATTGTTTTTATGGGTGAAGAAGATATTAAACGTCAAAAGCTAAATGTCTTTCGTATGGAATTGCTGGGGGCAGAAGTAGTCAGTGTCTCCCAAGGTAGTGGAACTTTAAAAGACGCTGTGAACGAGGCTCTTCGCTATTGGGTAAATAATGTCAATGATACTCATTATATCATTGGATCGGTGGTCGGCCCTCATCCTTTCCCCAAAATTGTTCGTGACTTTCAATCTGTGATTGGAAAAGAAACCAAAGAGCAAAGTATGAAGAAAATAGGATCCTTACCTGATGCTGTTGTAGCATGCGTTGGTGGTGGAAGCAATGCGATGGGCATGTTCTACCCATTTATCGACGATAAGGAAGTGACCTTATTCGGTGTAGAAGCTGCAGGAGCAGGATTAGATACCAATCAACATGCAGCAACCCTAACTGGTGGTTCTCCAGGTATGCTACATGGTACATTTACGTATTTGCTTCAAAATGATTTCGGACAAATTGAAGAAGCATTCTCTATTTCAGCAGGTCTTGATTATCCAGGAATCGGTCCAGAACATAGTCACCTTCACCAGACTAAAAGAGTGACATACTCCTCAATTACTGATGAGGAAGCACTTGAAGCTTTTCGACTTTTATCCAAAACAGAAGGCATTATCCCTGCATTAGAGAGTGCCCATGCAGTTAGTTATGCTACAAAATTAGCGAAGGAAATGAATCCTGAACAGTCTATAGTTATTTGTTTATCTGGTAGAGGGGACAAAGACGTAGAACAAGTCAAAGAAAGATTAGAGGGGGAACAATAATGGGAAAAAGTAAACTAGATGGTGTATTGAAAGCAAAAAAGCAAGCAAATAAACCTATATTTGTACCCTATATCATGGCCGGAGATGGTGGCATGAATAATTTAAACAATCGTATTCAGTTTTTAGAAGAAGCAGGTGCTTCTGCCATCGAACTCGGTCTTCCTTTTTCTGACCCAGTAGCAGATGGACCTGTAATTCAAGATGCTGGACAACGTGCGCTAGCAAATAAAACTACGATAAGTTCTGTATTAGAAGAATTAGAAAAATATAAATTGCAAAGAAATATCCCTATTGTTCTTATGACCTACATTAATCCTGTATGGAAATATGGCTTCGATCAATTTGCTAGAGATTGCTCGAAGGCAGGTGTTGATGGCATAATTTTTCCAGATATTCCAATGGAAGAAGAAGACGATGTAGCATTTTCGTTAACTCAGCACGAGATTGCATTTATTCGCTTAGCTGCCATGACGAGCACAGAAGATCGACTAGAAAGAATAGCAAAACGATCAGAGGGATTTCTATATGCAGTATCTGTAACTGGTACAACAGGAGAACGTGCTCAACACGAGAAAGATGCGTATCACTTTTTAAAAAGACTCAAGCAAGTAAGCTATGTACCAGTTTTAGCTGGATTTGGCATATCTACTGCTGAACGCGCAAGAGAACTATCTGCTGCTTGTGATGGCGTAGTCGTAGGAAGTAAAATTGTTCAGTTATTTGAACAGGGTGATGAAGAAGCAATTTCTTCTCTAATTCAAGAGAGTATAGGAGTAGAAGTAATAAAGTAATCTGTTCATTTTATTGTATATGGATTCTATGCCCCTATTAGAGTACACCTTTTTAATAAGGTAAGATAAATTTTGTTTATCTTACCTTATTTTGTTACGTATTTCTATTTTAGTAAGATAAATACTATTTATCTTACCTCTTTTGTCTGTGTATCTTCTTTCTGGGAAGATACACATTTTTTATTAAAAAGAGCCCACCTTAACTTCGTGGACTCCTGCTTTTTATCTAGTTATTGAACGAATATAGTCATATTGCACGGATAATTTCTCGCGTAATAAATGCTCTTCATTTTTCATATAAATATCTTGTTTTTGATTTCGATATCTAAATAATTTCTTCAACATTACTATCACCTTCCTTTTCTAAAATGACCGGTCAGTTTCTTAATATATGAGGAACCATCTAAAATGATTCCAAATTTAGGCATTAGCTGTTAAATATGCGATAAGCACTCTTTCCATTTCCTTAATACGTGCCTCTAGCTTTGACTCATCATAACCAATAACAGCGTGTAACCAAATTCCATCATGCAACGACCAAAACATGGATGCAGCTGCTTCAGCATCAATGTCTTGCTTGATTTCCCCTGTTTTCTGTCCTTGCTCAATAATCTCTTTCGTTAATCCAAACATGTCGTCAAACCGCTCAACTAAAATATGTTGAACTTCTGGTGAGTCTGTAGAATATAACCAAAACTCAACATGTACACGCATAAATTTTTTCTTTTCAAGACTAAATGGAATATCTTCTCGGATCCAAAATTTCAGTTTTTCTAGTGGACTATTGATTTTTGCTAATTTAATAGTAAGGTCTTCTACCATTTCCTGACGTTTTTTCTTCAGCAAATG
The DNA here is from genome assembly GCF_000340475.1 of Oceanobacillus kimchii X50. Lineage (NCBI taxonomy): Bacteria > Bacillati > Bacillota > Bacilli > Caryophanales > Bacillaceae > Oceanobacillus > Oceanobacillus kimchii. The sequence continues at coordinate 475,109 of NZ_CM001792.1, read as the reverse complement.
AATAAAAATTTCTTCTTTGCTTTTGAAGTAGTTGTAGACTGATCCCTTACTTAAATTCGAATATCGAACAATATCGTCAACTGTTGATGCATAGTATCCCTTGGCAGAGAAACACTCTAAAGCTGCTTCCAATAAATGTTCTCTACGTGCTTCTTTTTCTTCTTCAGAAATTCGTGGAGCCATGATTGCACCTCTTTATAAAACTGACTGGATAGTTTATATAAATAGTAGTCTTTTTTGAAACAATTTACAACCCTTTTGATTTTTCTTTAATTTCTAGCAAAAAAGAACCCTCCTCCCTATAGAAGTCAGGTTCTTTACATCTTTAATTATTCAGCTAATAATGGATATACTCCATCTTTATCATGTGTTTCAGTTCCTACTAACGCTGGGTTGAACACACATACCATACGCATTTGAGTTTTTGCACGTAAATAATGCTTATCATTATCATTTAAAAGATACATCGTTCCTGGTTTTAACTGCCATACCTCACCAGTATCCTTTTTCTCTACTTCTCCTTCACCTTCAATGCAGTATACTGCTTCAATATGGTTTTTGTACCAGAAGTAGCTTTCTGTCCCTGCCTTAATAATCGTATCGTTAAGGCTAAATCCAACATTATCTTTATTTAAAACAAAACGTCTGCTTTCCCACGTTTCCCCTTTTTGATGATCCTCTGTACCTTGAATATCTTCTAATGATTTTACGATCATTATTAAAACTCCTCCTTATTTCTCTAGTGCTGCTTGAATACTTTCTTCTAAGATGTCCATTCCTTTTTTAATACCATCTTCATCAATAATTAATGGTGGAAGGAATTTTACAACTTCATCCTTAGCTCCGGATGTCTCTAGAATTAACCCTCTAGAAAATGCTTCGGCGCAAATTTCGCCTGCAAGTCCATCTACATGAACTCCGATACCGAGCATTAATCCTCTACCTCTTAAATCTGCATTTAACTGAGGGAACTTTTCTACAGTACGTTTCATTCTCTCTTGGAATAGAGAACTCATCTTCTTAATATTTTGAGAGAATGATTCCGTTTTCCAATTATTTAATGCTTCTGTAGCTGCTAAAAATGCAAGGTTATTCCCACGGAATGTACCGTTGTGTTCACCTGGTCCCCATTGATCAAATTCAGGCTTAATTAATGTAATCGCCATCGGCAACCCAACTCCACCAATTGATTTTGACAGACAAATAATATCTGGGTTAATTCCTGCTTCTTCAAAGCTAAAGAAAGTACCCGTTCTTCCACATCCTGCCTGCACATCATCAATGATTAATAGAATGTCCCATTTTCTGCAAATTTCTTCGATTTTCTTCACCCATTCAAGGCGAGCAGCATTAATCCCGCCTTCTCCTTGAACTGTTTCTAAAATAAATGCAGCTGGTAGCGCTACTCCACTTCCAGAATCCTCTAGGAAACGTTCAATATATGCAATTGAATCTTGCCCATCTACATATTGATCAAATGGCATAGAAATTGCATGATTTAACGGTATTCCAGCTCCATTACGTTTAAAGGAATTACCTGTAACTGATAGGGAACCGATTGTCATTCCGTGAAACGCATTAGTAAAACCAATAACCGTATCTCTTCCTGTTACCTTACGAGCAATTTTTAAAGCACTTTCAACCGTATTCGTGCCTGTAGGGCCAGGGAACATCACTTTATAATCCATGTTACGTGGTTTTAGAATAACCTCATTAAATGACTCTAAGAATTTTTTTCGTGGTGTGGTAGCCATATCAAGGCTATGAATGACACCATCATTTTGTATATAATCAATCATGACTTTTTGCATTTCACTTGGGTTATGACCATAATTTAGTGCACCTGCCCCAGCAAAGAAGTCAATATATTCGTTTCCATCTTTATCCCAAAGCTTATAGCCTTTCGCTTTTTCAAATACTACCGGCCAGCCACGACTATAGCTTCTTACCGCTGATTCCATTTCTTCAAATGCAGTCATATCATTCCGGGCTTTATCAACAATCGTTGTCATTATATCATCCTTTTATTTTTATTTTTTCTCATTGGCCCTATTCTAAAAAGTAGTTCCTCTTCATGTTCTTCATCTTTAGCCGGAAAATGTTCTGTTTTAAAATAATCGCTAATCTTCCAGTTTGTATGAATCTTTCTTGCTAATCCTAGGAACAAGTAATTGGATGGTTTATTTGAAGGGGCAACTGTCGCCTCAATAAAATTAACCGACTCGTTCCACTCAAGTAATTGAAGTAACATCTTGGTTGCTAATCCTTTTCCTCTTTGCGTTGAAGAAACGGCAACCTGCCATATAAAGAGGGTATCTTCCTTTTCAGGATGCATAAATCCCGAAATAAATCCGACAATTTGTTGTGTTTCTTTATGCTCTACGACGATGGAAGATTCTGCGAAAACTTCGCACCATAGTACATAACTATACGATGAATTTAAATCTAAATTTCCTATCTCTCTAACTAGTTCCCAAACGGGACCCCCATCTTCTTTTGTTGGTCTTCTAAAGTAATACTCATCCGTATCTACCTTTAACTTTTCAGCAACATCTAAAATCGTAGTGATGCTTTCACCTCCAAATTATTTGAACAATCACGTCTTTTAGAATATAAATAATTTACCAATTCGTCAAAACGGATTAATCGTGATTAATAGCGATTAATGCCCATTAAATGGACTGAGCTTCGTTTAGATGCCATCGCTTATTAAATAGTCCCAAATCGTGCCAAATAGTTAAAAATTTGGATAACCTAAAAATTTCCAAATAGAAACTTCCTTATTATATAGTTGAATTTTATGTAATCATAAAAAAATGGAGAAACCGTCTTGCGGTTTCTCCTATTCATGGGTTGTTGGAAGTTGATCTATGACAAATCTTGTCTAGATTCAATATAATATATGTGAAAATTTGCAAACACGTATCGTCACATGTATCAATGCAAACATACATTTTTTATAATAAGTTTCATTTAATATCGGAATTCCAATTCTTGAGGCATAATTTGAATTTGTTCTTTAAGTAATTGTTCTGATAATTCACTAACTACAATATGTCCTTTATAAGAACTGTCTCCGTTTTCTATATTAATAACTTCTAAATTGATTTCTAAGTTACTATTAAGATTTGCAATATACATATAACCATTTTTTTCTTGTAATAACGTTCCATATCCAGTGTCTTCTCCATTTAAAGTTGCAATTGTATCTATCTCTTGCTTATTAATATTATACTGTTCTATGTACCTAGCCTCAGCTTCTTCCCTTAGGTAATAGACAAATTGATTACGTATTATATGATTACTCCCAAGTGCAATAGTGTTAGGAATTTCAATTTTTTCATTATTAATCAAATCCAATAAAAATAATTGTCTAACATCTTCTACATCACTATCATCCATTGACCGCTCAGAAACATATTCTCCATTTTCATTAGTGTAACTAATAAGTTCAGGACTATTATACTTTTCAAACATTACTACCTTTTGGTTCTCCGTAAATGTATCATCAATCAATTGGATAATATCCGTTTTCTCTTGATCTTCCTTACCAATAATTTTACGCTCTTCTACTAATTGATTGTTTTTCATATCGATTGTATACAAATAGTACTCATAATTTTCACCAGCTTCCCCATTAATATCTAGAGAACTTATAATAATATATAATTCATCTTCCACATATTCAGTAGAATTAACACTTATATAACTACCCTCTATATTTTCAAAAGGATACTCAAATTTATAAACTTCCTTTGTTTGTTTATCTAGTAATTCAATCAACAGATTTTCTTCCTCATCGTCCACACTCGTATATATTATTTTTTCATCTGTTTCATGATACAAACTATCATCCATTGATTTCCCTCTCATAAATGATTGGTACTCGTCGATAAAACGATTTAAGCGTTCATGTTGATAAATACTTAAACCATTACTTAATAACACATTTTCTTGACTAGATCTTTCAAAATTATTTGGAGTAGAAGAAAAATAATCTTCTTGATATGGAGTGAATAAGTGTCCTTTAATACTTAAATCCTCTACAATCTTTTCTTCTCCAGATACAGTTTTCCATTCTAGATTGATTTTAGAAGTTTCCATATGAACATAATAGATAACTATCGCTATTGTAGAAGTAATTATAATTGCCCATAACCCCCAATATTTTTTTATATGCTTCATTATTATTCACACCCTTATTTTGTTATTTAATAAATGGCTGCTTAACCATATAGACAGAACACTTATTATAATCATCACAGAAGTCTCTAACCAAAAAGCTTCATGTGTATACAAATGAAAAAAGTATTGAAAATAATACGGCGTAAATATAAATGTGCACACTATAATTGCATAAAGAAAAGCAAACCCTATACCTATGAGACGATAACTTCTTTCTAATAAAACCATTGTAAAAATTCCAATTGTAAAGACAATACCTAAACCATAATGAATAAAAAAACCGCTAATTGTCTGTGGTAATAGTATAGACAAAAAATAATTCGCTTGGACCATAGCTCCTAACGCCATATCCAGCCGATAATCAACAGGAACAAATAATTTTAATATAAACTGAAGAATTGGCATCATAATTAATTGAATTGTTATAAAACCGAATATAAAAATGAATATTGTACTAGCTTTAGAGAAAAATAGATTTAATCTGTTCGTAGGAAGCGTAAGTAATCGATACGCAAAAGTATTTTTTCCTATCCAGTCTCTATACCAAATAAATAAAAGGTAAATAAGCAATGAAACTACGGCTACTCCAATTGGTCCCATAAAGTAAATTGAATTTACCACTTCCATCATTGACAGTTTTCCAAACTCTAATATGAAATCTTCAGTAGTCCGCTGACCTTGAATCAGATATCGTTCCATATCACTCAGATATCGCATTGAAAAAACAATAGCCCCTATTACTTGGCTCAAGACTAAAATACCTACTAATGGTAAGAATATCGGTAAAAATCGTCTAAATTCAAAGTTCACTAATTTCCCAAAATTACTCAAGTGCGATACACCTCTCTCATTACGTCAACAACAGATTTCCCTTCATCTTCTCGCAATTGCTCTGTATTAAATTCTTTAACAACTACTCCATTATCTATTAAAATTGCCTTGTCAATTAAATGTTCAATATCATTAATTTCATGAGTTGTAATGATAACTCCCCTGTCTTCAACGAGATGACTAGTAAATACATCAGTAATTTGTTCTCTGCTAAAGATATCGATTCCGGAAAAAGGTTCATCCATAAGAATATAATCCGCGTCCATCGCAAGTCCCATTAGCATATTCACCTTTGATTTATTTCCTTTAGAAAGATTCATGATTCTTTCTTCTCGATCAAGTTTAAAGAAGCTTAACATCTCATCCGCACGCTTTTGATTCCAGTTTGAATAAAAATCATCCATAAAAATAAATGCTTCCTTAATTTTCATTCTTGGTAATAGCGTGATGGTATCTGGAATATACGTAAGCTTTTCATACGTATTCTTATTTAACAGATTCCCATCGATAGTGATCTTTCCTTTACTAATTGGAGTAAGATTCATAATTGATTGGAGTATAGTCGTTTTTCCAGATCCATTAATACCGATCAAGCAAGTTATTGCACTTTTTTCTGCTTGAAACGTAACTCCGTTTAGCACAGACTTTCTTCCAAAACGTTTATATACATCAGTTAATTCAATCATTCTAATCCTCCCTATTTGTGACATCATATTGGATCTTAATGCGATCAATAATCTCCTTTTTCGATAAACGGATAGGTTCTATTGCTTGTAAAAAATGTTCAATAGCACCATTGATGAGTTCCTCTCTAATATCTTCTATCTTCTTTGTGTCAGAAGTAACACAACTAGGAAGATTCTTTTCTGTATATATCAATCCTTCTTCCTCCATTTCTTTATACGCTCGTTGAGCGGTATTTGGATTGATTTCTAACTGACTAGCCAACTCTCTTCGTGAAGGGATTTCTTCTCCAGGTTTTAATCTTCCAGTTGCAATTTGTTCTTTTAGGTGTCTCTTGACCTGAATATAAACAGGTTCTCGCTTATTGAATTGCAATTTCATTGCTTTCTCTCCTTCATCTTGAAACCAGGAATTGGATTCATTTAGTGTATTAATCGCATAATACACTCACTGTATTATACGATTAATACACTATGGATACAAGTGATTTTTTTGTTTTTCACAAAATTAATTTCAATAATCAAATTTCTTCATTACTTTTTGTTGATTCATCATCTAAATAAGATAAAATTGGTAATGAAATTCATAAAATTAGGGGGATAAATAGTTTGAAGAGATTACATACGACGATACTCTCAATAATATTATTCAGTACACTTTATTCATGGGCTTTTTATATACCGGTTTCCCAACGTGCACCTAATACATATTACTTCGGTTTTTGGGAAACATTTATTTTCGTATTCATGTTTAGCATTCCTCCGTTTATTGCAGGAGCTATTATATCTATGGTAATTGATATGGTTATTAAGAGAATAAATATTTCATCGAATTTTGCACACTATTTATTACAACTAATTTTATATTCATTAGCAGCTTGCATAATCATCAGTGTATTATTTGTATTTGATGATGGACCATTTGATATACGTGAATTCATGATATTTGTTTTGTTTGGAATTATAGCAGCTAACATTTATTTACATATTCTATTAGCCCTTAACAAGATCCATGTATTATTACTAAATAGATATAGCAAATAAACCCCTTCTCTTCCCTTTTTTGTCTAAAGCCTTTCGACAACATATTTCCCGGGAAATGTTATTTTACAAAATAATCGTGATTTCAACAGGGAAGAAACGAATTATGATAAAATGACTATCAGATTACTGAGGAAGGAAGAACAGATATGCATTTTATATCATGGAACGTGAATGGGATACGAGCTTGCGTTAGAAAAGGTTTTTTAGACTTTTTCCAAGAGATGGACGCAGATTTCTTTTGTATTCAAGAATCAAAATTACAAAAAGGTCAAATTCAATTAGATTTAGATGGATATTATCAATATTGGAATTACGCCGAGCGAAAAGGTTATTCAGGAACAGCAATCTTCACCAAATGGGAACCACTTCATGTTTTCTATGGTTTAGATTCCAATAATTTTGAACCAGAAGGAAGAATTATTACCTTAGAATACGAATCTTTTTACGTGATCAATGTATATACTCCAAATTCCAAGCGTGATTTAACCCGTTTAGAAGATCGACTTGAATGGGAAGACCGATTATTTGATTATTTACAGAAATTAAATAAGAAAAAACCTCTTATTTACTGCGGGGATTTGAATGTCGCACATCATGAAATTGATCTAAGAAATGATAAGACAAATCATGGGAATTCTGGATTTACAAAAGAAGAAAGAAGTAAAATGACGCGATTACTAGATGCCGGATTTGTCGATACACTTCGTCATTTTCATCCCGATAAAGACGACATCTATACATGGTGGTCTTATATGAAAACTATTCGTGAACGAAATATAGGATGGCGAATCGATTATTTCATCGTATCAGAACAACTTATTCCTGCTCTAAAAAAATCGGAAGTACATTCTTCTGTATTAGGGAGTGATCATTGCCCTATTGGACTTGTAATAGATGAAAAACAATTAATGCAAATGGGAGTTGGCGAAGATGAAAGGACTTATACATCATATTGAATTTTATGTTTCCAATTTACGACGATCTCAAGAATTCTGGGGATGGTTATTAGAAAATCTTGGTTATAAGCCTTATCAAGAATGGGAGAAAGGTCAAAGTTGGAAGCTAGGTCAATCATATATTGTATTTGTCCAAGCTGAAGATAAATTTTTAGATATTGCTTATCACCGTCGTAGAGTCGGTTTAAATCATATAGCTTTCCACGCTGAATCAAAAGAACATGTTGATACACTTACAGAACAATTGAAGGAAAAACAAATCCCTATTCTGTATAAAGATTGCCATCCTTTTGCTGGAGGACCGAATCACTACGCTGTTTATTTTGAAGACCCTGACCGTATTAAAGTAGAAATTGTCGCTCCTTCAAAGCTACTGAACATATAACCTTAAAGTAACCCCCCAACTTCACCTGAACTTTCATGCTCAGGTAAGGTTGGGGGGGTATCTTAATCATATGACTTACTTTATTAGGACGATTGCTTTTGTAAATAATCAATAATTCCTAAAGCACTCACTTGTAAATCCAAATTAATAATTGTATATACTTTATGGTCATCTGGTATACCCTTATCCTGTAAATCTGCTTGAACTTTTTTCAATAAAGCTTTGGCTATTGCGTCATAACCTTCTTCCTCTGCCACGGCTCTTTCGCCTTGCTGTATAAAAATATCGAGCCAATATTCAACTTGATTAAACGTTTGATTAACTAAATCTGTTGCACCAAAATGGCCAAAGTAAATGTAATCCAAGTTTTTCTTACGCATTCTCTCTATAGAAGCTTTCATTGCCACAGGATCAAAATGATTAGGAGATGTAGATGGCAGGAAATAATCAATGCCATGTGGTATTAGCTGTTCATAACGTATTCCAGCAGTATCTCCTGTAAACATCCCATTACTCACTGGATCATAAATTCCTATATGATGTCGAGAATGTCCCGGAGTATCCCAAAATTCAAGTTTACGATCTGAACCAATAGTCAGGTTGTCCCCTTCTGATTTTACGACAATACGATCTTCAGGCACTGGTATAATTGGTTCGAACAAATCAGAAAAACTTTCTCCATAAATAGCTCTTGCTCCTGCAGCTAACTTTTTCGGATCAACCAAATGTCGCTTTCCTTTAGGATGGACAATTATTGTTGCATTTGGACATAGTTGTAGTAGCCGACCTGCACCACCACCATGATCTAAGTGAATATGTGTAAGTATTATATATTTCACTTCTGTTAAATCATGTCCTAACGCTTCAAGACCTTCTTTGATATAAGGAACCGATGGGCTTGGGCCTGTCTCAATAATGGTTAGTTCTTCTTCCTCCAAAACATAAACACCTGTCCTACTCTCTACATCTAAATCATATCCGTCTATCAGTGAGATACCATTTCCTAAAGAAATTGGTCTTTTATGACTTCGTTCCATTTTCACTAGACCTCCTATCAGTTTGCATTTCATTACTTTTATAGTATCATAAATGCTTTTTCCATTAGAAAATTCTTTGATAGATTTTCTTTGTTTTTACATACAATAATGGTGTACATTAACAATAACAGTAATATAAAGGATGAAAGCATATGACAAAGAAAAATGTTGATGACTATTTACAAGAAGGCATGTATGGTACGCGTTTACCAAAAGAGGCTGAACGGAAGCACTTTTTAGGTACCTTACGTGAACGTGTGATTCTCGCTTTAACAATTGGTGAAGTGATGTCCGATCGTGGATTAGAAAAGTTAGAAATAGAAATGAAAAAACATCCTAATTCCACACTATTAATGAATGGTAGCGTAGCTTATAAATTCTTAAAGCAAGAAAGGGATTTAGCTGATAAATATAAGATTTCACATACAACAATTAGTAATCAAGAACACCAAACAGAAATTGGAGCCGTATTAACTTACAATCATGCGATTGATAAAGAAGATATCTATCTTTCAAATGACAACGATCAGGAAGAATCAGACAGCGTAGAAGATGATGGTCAAAAAGAAAAAGGAATAGTGGATCGGATCAAATCTTGGTTTAAATAATTAATCACTATGCAAAGAGAAATTTCGTAAAGTAAAACTTTAATAGTGACAGAAGTAGAGGGAGAGACAAAAGTATTTACGCAAAAGATAAACCCGAATGAATAGACTCTAAAAAGCCGCTTTAGAAATATACTGTGCTTATCCAGTGGCGGCTGGTGAGCCTCCGGATGCTCCGCATTCCTGGTCTTACCTATGCCTAATTCCCATAGGACAAGGAAGACCTCGACAGCATTGCATCGCCCGCAGAAAATCGATTTTTGATTTTCAAGGAGTCTCCATATATTACTTATGCTTGTTCTATCTATCATTTGTCTTTTGAACAAAACTTTTTGTTAAATCTCATCCACGTTCCATGCGTGATAAAATTCTCCATCAAAGGAATACTATTGTTGGAGGTGATGTTATGACACATGCATATCGATGTCCCAATTGTAAAACAAACCGATCAAGATTTAATTTAATTGAACAGCATGCAACTCCTGTGAAGATGGACCCACAAACTGGTGAAACAATTAACGCTTACACCGATGAAAATGTTGAAGTTTTTCATCAGTTATATAAAGGTCCTAAATTAAAAGTACAATGTGCTGCATGCGGACTTATTGAAGAAGAACAAAGCTTTATCAAATATGCAGAATATAACGGTTGATTCATTCCAACCGTTTTTTTATGTTTTTACGGTTACTTATTAATCATTCTAATCGTCAACAGGTACAACGTCTGTTAAACTTATACATAGAATGGAGGAATAAAACGATGCAATTACAAAATAAAAAAGTATTAGCACTTGTTGATCATGACTTTGAAGATTTAGAATTATGGTACCCTGTCCTCCGGTTGCGCGAAGAAGGTGCACAGGTTGACCTTATTGGAAAAGAAGCAAATTACAAATATATAGGCAAATATGGAGTGCCTGCAGAATCTGACTTTGCATATAAGGATGTAAACGATGCTGATTATGATGCGATTCTTGTACCTGGCGGCTGGGCACCAGATAAATTACGTAGATTTCCAGAAGTTCTTGATATGGTTCGTAATATGAACCAAGCAAAAAAACCAATCGGTCAAATTTGTCATGCTGGATGGGTGCTTATATCTGCGAATATCCTTAATGGAAAAACAGTAACAAGTACTCCTGGGATAAAAGATGATATGACAAATGCTGGAGCGACTTGGGTTGATGAACCTGTCGTTGTGGATGAGAATTTAGTATCAAGTCGTCGCCCACCAGATTTACCAGATTATTTACGAGAATTTATTAATGTATTAGCAAATAAATAGGAGGTATATTGGTTATGAAAATAGTATCTATTGAACCAACACCTAGCCCACATTCAATGAAAATTAATTTGAATGAATCCCTACCTCCAGACGAAACGTATAATTACAATGAAAAAGACGATTTAAATAAAGCGCCTAACTATGTACAGCAATTATTTTCATTAACAGGTGTTAAAAATATTTATCGTGTGGTAGATTTTATTGCATTAGCGAGACACCCAAAGACATCATGGGAAGAATTATTGCCACAAGTACGTGAAGTTCTTGGTACAACAGAAGAAATATCAATCCAAAATGTTACACCTTCTGTTGAGCAAGATAGTTTTGGTGAAGTCCGTGTTTTTATTCAGATGTTCCTCGGTATTCCGATGCAAGTAAAACTTGAAGAAGACGATGAAGAGAAACGCTTTGGACTACCTGAGCTTTTTACAAATGCTGTTATGGATGCTTCACCAGCATCTACAAATGTAATTATGGATCGTAAATGGGTGGAACAACACCCAAGATATGGTGATATGGATGAAATTGGGGAAGAAGTTGTTGAAGAACTAAAAGCTAGCTATGACGAAGAAAGACTTCGAACACTTGTAAACGTAGCATTCCAAACTGATAAAACCGAGCAGAGTTCCAGCTATTATCAATCTGTGCCTATTGAAAAGTTGGATGATCCTAATTGGAAAAATCGCTATGCTGCTTTAGACCGACTAGATCCTACTATCGATGATTTAGATCTGTTAGAAAAAGCACTACACGATGAAAAGTCATCGATTCGACGACTTGCAACGGCATATCTTGGGATGATTGAAGATAAAAAAGTGCTACCATTGCTCTATTTAGCCTTAGAAGATAAAGCTGTTAATGTAAGACGTACTGCTGGTGATTGTATATCTGACCTTGGATTTGTAGAAGCTACACCAAAAATGATTACGACATTGAAAGACAAAAGCCGATTAGTTCGTTGGCGTGCGGCTATGTTCCTATATGAAGTTGGAGATGAATCAGCTATTGCTCCGCTTGAGGATGCTGCAGATGACCCCGAATTTGAGGTAAGAATGCAAATAAATATGGCGCTTGAACGTATTCGAGGTGGCAAGGAAGCCCAAGGATCAGTATGGCATCAAATGACACAAGCTACGAAAAAAGGCTGATTATGAGATCAGCCTTTTTTCAGCATGATAAAAAGATGAAACTTGGGTGTTTTCCTTCTCCACTAATAAAGGTATGAGCAAGGCTCTTGAATTGGAAAATTAAGGTCAATTTATCCCCCGCTTATTTTCTTTAACTAATCCTTATATTCTTGAAGTAGGCTCGTTACACGCGGGATAAAAGTACCCTTTACGCAAAGAAAACGTTTTCATATAATAAGATATAAAGAGTTTAGAGTCAAAGGGGGAAGAGAGTGTGAAAGTAGAAGAAGGTACATTATTATGGGAACCGAACGAGCAACAAATTAAACAATCAAATATGTATGCATATCAGCAATGGTTAGCAGAAAAAAAACAACTTCATTTGAACGATTATGCTTCTTTGTGGAAATGGTCAGTAGACGATATTACTTCCTTTTGGGAAACGATATGGGAATACTTTAATGTGATTTCTCACCACCCCTATCAACATGTATTATCCAGTACATCGATGCCTGGAACTAGGTGGTTTAAAGAGGCAAAAGTAAACTATGCAGAACATGTGTTTAAGCATAAAAATAATTCAAATCCTGCCATTATACATGCTTCAGAAACGCGAGAAATGCAAGAAATTTCCTGGAAACAACTTTATCAAGATACAGCTGCACTACAACAAACACTTAAGAATATCGGAGTAACAAAAGGCGACCGAGTAGCTAGTTATGCTCCTAATATTTATGAAACTATTGTTGCCTTTCTGGCCACTTCTAGTCTCGGAGCAATCTGGTCCAGTGCATCTCCTGATTTTGGAAAACAAAGTGTTATTGAACGATTCCAGCAAATTGAACCTAAAGTTATGATTACCATAGATGGTTATCAATATGGTGGTAAAAGCTTTAATCGAATGGCTATTATCGAAGAGATTCAGTCAACAATACCTTCTTTAGAAGCAACGATTACGATTCCTTACTTGTATGACGATGCAGATTTTTCTAATTTAAAACGACCAATAATATGGACAGATGCCGTTCACGCTAGTAAACCTTTAGAACTAACCTATACACCGGTTGGCTTTAATGACCCGCTTTGGGTACTCTATTCATCTGGTACAACCGGAAAACCTAAAGCAATCGTTCATAGCCAAGGTGGGATGTTACTCGAGCATCTAAAATCCACTCACTTACATCTCGATTTAGATAAGGATTCTCGTTTTTTCTGGTTTACTACAACAGGATGGATGATGTGGAATTTTCTTGTTGGAGGGCTCCTTACTGGAAGTTGTATTATTTTATACGATGGAAGCCCAACCTATCCAGATGAACGTTACTTATGGAAATTTGCTGAGGATACAAAAATGACTGTATTTGGAACCAGTGCGAGCTTCTTAACTTCATCGATGAAGAAGGATATCCATCCAGGTGAAGAATTCGATCTTTCCAATTTAAAAAATATAAGTTCAACTGGATCTCCGTTACCTCCTGAAGGATTTCAATGGTGTTATACTCATGTGAAGAAAGATATTTGGGTATCTTCTGTGAGTGGCGGAACCGATGTATGTACGGCCTTTTTGCTTGGTTCTCCAACTTTACCAGTTTATGCAGGAGAACTGCAGTGTAGCGGTCTAGGAGCGAAAGTGGAAAGTTATGATCCAAATGGAAATTCATTAGTTAATGAAATTGGAGAGTTAGTGCTAACAAAACCATTTCCATGTATGCCGATCTTCTTCTGGAATGACGATGATGGTATGCGAATGTATCATAGTTATTTTGACACTTATCGCGGGGTTTGGTGTCACGGTGATTATATAAAAATTACAGAAAAAGGCACCTCTATTATCTATGGTCGTTCGGACGCAACCATAAATCGCGGAGGTATTCGTATTGGTACAAGTGAAATCTATCGAGCTGTTGATCAAATTGAAGAAGTAGAAGATAGTTTAATGATAGATTTGCCTCAACCAAACGGAGATTCGATTACTCCTTTGTTTGTAGTTATGAAAGATAGAAAGCCTTTTACGGATGAAGTAAAGAGATCTATTAAAAACAACCTACGAACGCACTGTTCACCAAGACATGTGCCTACTCATATGTTTGAAGTTAAAGAATTACCTAAAACATTAAATGGCAAAAAAATTGAAGTTCCCATAAAGAAAATATTAATGGGCGCAAGTATCGAGCAAGTTATGAATAAAGGATCACTCATCAACGAAAGTGCTATCGAATATTTTATTAACTTAGCCAAAGAGTGGAATAAATAAGTTACCAGACGCTGGGAAAAACAAATATAACGTCAAGATGAATAATGAAAGAACATGAATTTACGTAAACTCCAACGGGAAGAACCTCCCTAGGTTAGATTAGAGCTACGAATTGCAGTGAAAGACGACCAGTACACAACAAAGTATAGTTGAAGAGTCGTCGTTTGTTTGAATTATTCTTTTGATTGAATTGTTTTATTCCAGCGTCGCTTTACATTCTTTTGTGTCCTTATTATCTTACTCATCTTATAATTTACCAGTATCACTCCATTTATATTTACTTCTTGTTTTTGAATTATAGTGAATCCACATTGTATAAAAAAAGGTTTAGCAGTAATACTTGCATTCGTATATAGCTTTTCTATATTATATTGTTTCGCATCATCTTCAATACTATTATATAACCGCTTTGCTATTCCTTGTCGCTGATAGTCTTTATGTACAAATAAGCGATTAAGATAGCCATCCTTTTCCATATCAATAAAGCCAACAATGATGTTATCCATCACAGCTACATAAGTAATATTTTTATTCAGGGAGTGATACCAACTGTCTTTTTTTTGCTGCTTATTTGAAACCTGTGCCCATGCATGCAATTGTTCTTTTGTATAATCTTGTTTATTAACAACATGAACGGTTTCATAAAACAAATCCACTAACCCAGCTGTATCACTCGATTTATACTTACGAATAATCATTCTAACCCTCCCAAGATGATTAAGAATTACCAACTGTTTCTGACTCTTTATGCACCTTTATGTTCCCAACACCAGTTACAGCATATATACAATATTCTTCTTCTCCTTGTAATATACTCGTATTTCCAATTGAAGGACTAGACTCTGACCACCCATCTTTTATTACTTTTCCAATACCTGTCGATAAATCTAATTTAATATTAGAATCTTTTTCTAAAGCTATATTTATATTACCTACTCCACTATTTAAATCTGCATTTCCCTTTAGATCTTTCGTAGAGATAGATCCGGTTCCTGTTTGAGCATCAAGATTTGTCGCATGTATATGTTGAAGTTGTAAATGGCCCGCTCCAACATTAATGCTCAAATCATTGGCTTCAACCTTTTCACAATGGATTCCACCTGACCCTATACTAAATTCACCGATTGTAAGTTCAGTGAATCTAATATGACCAACACCATTGTTTATAGACCCGTCTAAAATAAATTCACGAGGTAATTTAATCTTTAATTTATAGTCTTCGGTTCGTCTTATAATTGTGGTTTTATGTTGTAAATGAATAGATAGTATCCCTTCTTGGACATGTATATCCCACAATGGTTTATCGATCTTTTGAGTATAAGTAAGTTCAATATCGTTTCCTTCATATGGCTCCACTGTGATATTTGATACCGAGATGTCCATCTGTATCTTTTTTACATCATTACATTTTATTACTTTTGTAATTAGTTCCATTGCTCCGTTTCTTCCTATCATATATAACGCTCCTTTGGTTTATTTTTTATTATCATAGGACTGTTTCAACACTACATCACCGGATCCACTGGTTAATGACAGTGCACACTCTGATTTACCAAACACTTTATGGATTTTTTTACTAGATACACGTTCTCCCCCCGTTATAATACTTCCACTACCAGTTTGTAAATCACATTTTATATTTGGTTGTTTATCTAATATTACTTCTATACTTCCGCTTCCTACTTTCATATTCGTTTCACCTTCGAAATTTTCCAAAAATAGATTACCTGATCCGCCTTCTGAAATCATTTCCTTATATCGAACATGATTATGTGTTATACTACCAGAACCTATCTTGGACATGATTGTGTTACATGTAACATCTACTAATTTAATGTCTCCAGATCCACCTACTAGCTGAAGGTTTTTCCCATTAAAATTATTGATATTCACATCACCTGATCCAACTTCTACTGAGGCATTTTTTACTGTAAGACTCTTGCCTTTGAAGTTTCCAGATCCAACTCTTAGTGTAATATTTTGAACAATTTGTTCGTTAAAATAAACATTTCCAGAACCCGTTTCAACGTCCCAGTCTATGTTATTTTGTTCTGGAACATATATATCTAATTTAATGGTTTGAGTGAATCGAAAATGTAATCTTTTAATTCCTGGTTCTATAGCTAGGCGTAATTGATCTTTGTTTTCTTCTACGATCCAATATGGTCCATGTTCAATGGAGGTTAGAAATAAGGAGATATGATTTTCCTTATGTGTATAAACATTCACGTCTGCCCATCCAGATTGAATAGTAATTGAGTTAATACGATTGTTAGTAATCTTTTTCTGTTCATTTATTTGGTTTGATGGTTTATAAAATAACATTTTGATACCTCCTTAATATTGATTATAACGAATATTTAAAAAAATAACGAACCCCTAAAGGTGGATTTATCCTACGACTTAAGTCTGACAGCACTACATAAAGTGATCCAGTGGTGATTTTTCGCTCCCCTCACTTCTCCTTTTGACTGATCCAAATTTTCTTGAAATAGGTTAAGTTTAGTACTTCCCGTTAACAAAATAAAAAGTATCGCTCGTTTTATGAGCGATACTTAAAAATAAACTTAGCAAATATATAAACTTTTGTAGGATAATAAATAGATTTGAGTCATTTAACTCATTTGTGATACTGGGTGTTGTTTTGATAAACTTGCGATAATGTAAGCTATTAATGCAATGGTTATCGATGTAACAACAGAGTGCAGGCCAAATGGTTGTGGAAAGAAAGATTCAAAAATAATGTAACTTGACACACCTGTTATCATAGAAGCTATTGCACCATATTTATTGCCTCGCCTCCAATATAATCCCAGTACAATTGGCCAAATAAACGCTGCTTCCAAGCCACCCATCGAAAATAGATTTAACCATATAATTAAATCTGGAGGTTGTAGTGACATAATTATCACGATCATCCCAATGAGGGCAGTCACTCCCATACTCAAACCACGCACTTTTCTATCTGTAGCATCTTTCTCAATATAATTTAAATATACATCCTTTATAACCGTGGAACTAACCATTAACAATAATGAATTAACTGTTGTCATGATTGCTGCCATCGGTGCTGCCAGTACAATCCCAGCCAGCCATCCAGGAAGTACTTCTTGTGCAAGTATTGGCATTACCGTGTCCCCTACTCCAATTCCAGGTACTACTGGTCTACCAAGAACTCCGATTAAGTGCATATTTAACATAATAAACCCAACTACAATCGTACTAATAATAATGCCTCTATGAAGTGAGCGCGAGTTTTTATATGACATTGCTCGTACCGCAATTTGGGGGAGCGCAATGACACCGACACCCACTAATATCCAAAAAGAAGATACAAACGCTGGTGTTAACCCACCATCTTCACCATAAGGCGTTATAAGATTCACATTTTCTGCACGTAAATCTTCCATAATTTGTGGAACTCCACCACCGGCAACAATTACAGCAATTAATAATATTAATGTACCAATAAACATAATAATTCCTTGAATTCCATCCGTAATTGCTACTGCTCGGAATCCCCCGACAATGACATAGATAAGTACTGCAGCAGAAAATATAAATAATGCAGAAAGATAAGACATACCAGTAAGCGATTGAATTAACCTACCTCCCCCTATCCATTGAGCTGACATTGCAGAAAACAAGAATATTAATATACTGAATGAAGATAATAAAACGACCCATTTGGATTCATATCTTTCTTTTAAAAAATCTACAATAGTTACTGCTTTATACTTTCGTGTAACAATCGCAAATCGTTTGCCCAATACCATTAACACAAAATAACCTGTCGCTAATTGAGTCATGGATAAAAGAACCCAACCTAACCCTTCGTTATAAGCAGTTCCCGGCCCACTGAGAAAACTACTTGCACTTCCATAAGTGGTTACAAGAGTCATCGCTAATATGAAGCCACCTAAACTTCTACCACCAAGAAAATATTCTTGTACGAAAGAATCTGTATTCCGCACAAATTTACTTGACCAAATTCCAACTAAAAATATGATAAAAATTAATAAGAATAATGGTATAACCGCTTCCCAATTCATTACATTTGTCTCCTCGCTTTAAACCCATTGACTCGGTATTAAGATTGATTTTCTTCTTCATCATCAAGTGGTATATCTTTAAAAAAGAATTTAACTGCTATTACGGTTAATATGACCATTACAATAAATCCAAGAATACAACTATAAAAAAACCAAGCTGGAAACCCCAATATATACGAATAATCTTCTGGATCTTTACCTCCCAATCCATAGGCAAAACCGAACCACCAAATAAAATTAAATATAACTAAACCTACTCCAATTAAAGCTTCTCTATTCGCTACTTTAAACCTTGCGTCTATTTTTTGTCTTTGTTTTGTCATTTTTTAATCTCCTACCTTAAAATAGAAAACTACTATAACAACTATAAGGTAACTAATATCGACTTGTAAACATGAAAAACCTGTAGAGAACTAAACCGTTCTCTACAGGTAAATTCGACTTCTAGTTATTTCATTAATAAGACTATCATTGTTCTTAATTTCTCTTCTGCCATATTAAATGTCTTTGTTTCTTCGCCATTGGTGACATGAAGTGTTACTTGCTTATTCTTTAATATATATACTTGAGGAAGCGTCATTAAAAGCATGCGTAATCTACTTTCATTCGAAACATCGATCAACACATCTGATCCTTCTTCTACAAACAAAAGATCTCTAGTTCGAACAACTGCTAATAACCCTCTATCTGGTATAGCTTCAATAATATAATCTGGTTCTCCTGGCTCCTCAGGTTCCTCTGGTTCTCCCGGCTCTTCCGGTTCACCTGGTTCTTCATCTGTTTGTGAAATTCTTCCTTCTGCCTCATATACAATTGGATTATCTTCTGAGCTGTTCATCGCTTGGATAAATTCGACTGTAGCTTCAATATCCTCAGGACCCATAGTCGGATTTTCTCCCAGATCTTTAATCGGTCCTTCCGAAGTTCCCATGTAGTTATTAACCGTTAAGATATACGTTTCTTCCAAATCAATTGGTGTACCATCAGGGAAAGTAACGTTAATCACTTCTCCTAATTCTGGGTTCCACTTATAATGCAAACCACTCACACTATAATCAGGGCCATATTCCGGGTGAATTTGTTCATTTAATATCTCGTAAACATCATTACCAGTAACTTCCACTGTCATTAATGTATTTCCAAATGGTTGGACATTGTATAGATCTCCCCAAGTGACATCACCTGCTAAGAGGTCATCTCGTATCCCACCGCCATTCATAAAGGCAAAATCACTATCCATTGCTTCTTTCATTCCATCAGATAATAAGTTCCCTAATCCGTGATCGCCATCATTGGTATAATCACCCGTTAAGTCTTGTGCATTATAACCAATCACTTCGTTTATAATCGGAGCAATTTCTTCAGCATATTTATCTAAAATTGCAGTGATTTCTTCATCTGGCGTATAATCACTTTGTTTTACATAAACGATTTCAGCTTCTTTTTCAATAATATCACCGGTTTCACGATCTAAAACTAATTGCACGTCCGCAAATGCTTTTCCGTATTCATTTGCTTGGATAATTAATTTATCATCCACTAATACGTTATTTTCCACATGATTATGTCCAGCAAAGATCACATCAACCGAGTCATTGACATTTCGTGCTAAATCAGCAGCAGCACCTGTTGCATCATCTCCATTTTGATACGCTGGCATATGCGCTAACACGATAATCGCTTCTACACCTTTACTCGTTAATTCTTCCGCTGCATCATTTACAGCTTCTGTTTCATCCGTAAACTTCACATTTTCTAATGAAGAAGGCATAACCATATTGACAGTTTCTTGAGTGTTTACTCCAATAAATCCAATTTCTTCACCATCTACTTCTTCAATAATATACGGGGGGAGGAAAGTTTCACCAGTATCTTCATATACACAATTCGCACAAAGGGATGGAAAATCCATACCTTCATATCCTTCTGTCCCTTTTCCTTCCGGATGATCGCCACCTTCAATCATTCTTAGTAGCTCTGGTAAACCTTCATCAAATTCATGGTTTCCGACAGTACCAACATCAAACCCCATTGCATTCATAATTTCTACTGTTGGTTCATCCTGTAATAAACCTGAGACTGGAGAACTTCCACCTATCATATCTCCTGCATGAACAAGCATCGAATGTTCATTTCCTTCTTGACGCTCTTTGATCGCAGAAGCTGTATAATCCATTCTTCCATACAATTCAGATTCGCCAGTTCCCTCTAAATCTAGCATATATTCCTGATCTATCTTCCCATGTAAATCATTCATACTAATAAGCTGTAAATCTAGCGTTTCCTCGGAAGGCTCTTCCCCATTACTAACCGGTGTATATCCATAAGATTCAGCCTCTTCTGGACTTGAGAAGAAGATACGATGTTCCACAGGTACATCTGCCCAATTATCTGGTACTACATATTGCATTGTATCGGAGTTTCCAACATATCGTTGGAATCCTTTTTGATCATCATTTGCACGGAAGACAAATGGCAATTCTAAAAGTGGATCTTCCGGATTCCAAATTCCTAACTGAGCATCTTTTGCTTCTTTCACTGCTTGTTGATATTCAGGGTATGCTTCCTCATCAATCGGTGCAATAAAGTACGTAGATGCATATCCTGCTTCTACCATTTCTAAATTTACATTTAAACCATCATCTTTACGGATAACTTCTGCCAATATACGTCCATAGTCATCTGTTGGTTCATCTCCAACCTTTAGATAAATCTCATCACCTGGTTGAATGAGTTCCCCTATATAATCCGTTGCTAAATCTCCGTAATACTTCTGGTTGTTATTAATTTCTTCACGTGCAGGATCATCATTATGAGCAGCATACGTTTCTGCAGTATCCATATTTACAAATCGAACACGCTTCTCACCAAAAACAGGTTCAGCCACACGTATGGTATCACCATCTGTCACACTTTCTACTGTAGTCTCATAATACCCTTCAGAAGAAGGCGGTTCTGGTTGTTCATCTGCAACTTCGATATCTGCTTGCTCCGTAGGAATTAATTGATACGTATTGTATTGACTTACGATAGCGGTAATATCATACCAAGTATTTGATTCTACTTCAGAAATATCAAGCGCATTTTCCATGACACGAAGCGTCATTCCATTAAAATCTGCATCGGTAACTGTAATATTATATCCACCACCGGCAGGACTATCTGGAATGGATCGAATATAACCATTGACTTGAACTCGTTGCCCTTCTAGTGATTCGGCTAATTCTTCATCTTGTAATTCCTCTAAACTTATTGTTTGTGCTGCTGGTAAATCTAAACCAGAATCAATCACTTCTAATGAAGTCGGTACAATCTCTTTTAATCCATTATAAGTAGCAAGTTCACCAGTTACGACAACTTTGTCACCCTTTGTAACATCAGAGATTTCACCTTGTTCAAAAGCAAATAGATTAATACCAGCCGTCTCGTCTTGGATATATGTAGTAAATTGACTGCCATTACTAATCGCTTGATTATCTGCCGTTACAATTCCCTCTACTGTAACCACTTCTCCATCTGAGAGGTCACGAACATCCGAGATAGGTAACTGCTCTGGGTCTGGTTCTCCCGGCTCTCCAGGTTCTTCTGGTTCACCTGGCTCCTCTGGTATTCCATCCATGGTATGAGAACCTATATATGCAAACGTATTTTGACCGTATTCCGTCCAATCTTCTACATTAAACGTCGTACTTGGGGAAATAATTGACGCATTCCTAACTAACGTAACATCTTGACCAAAATTGGTCCGTTCTCCAATTTCCCCGATAACATCTAGTTTCTCTCCACTATTTAATAGAGCTATTGCATCATCACCGTTAAAATTAATCACAGAACCATTTGTTACATCAGCTTGATCTAAGATTTCCTGATCTGCACTCGGATGTGCTAGAACAAGAACATCACCATTAGCCAAAGTACCTGATAGTGATAAAGACTGACTAGCAGAAGAAGCTCCATTACTATATAATTCTAAGGAATAATTCGATAAATCCACAGCTTCTCCTGTACCATTAAAGATTTCAATCGCTTTATTGAACGAAGATCCTTCCACATATTCCGAAAGAATTAGATCTTCTGCAACTGTATCTACAGTTGTAGCACTTTCAGCAGATACTGATAACGCTGGTGTTACATTCATCATAATTAGTGCAAAGATCATTAACATACTAAACGATCTCTTTACCTTTCTCATATTTTCCCTCCGTTACCATTTTTTAATACGATTGTATTTATTTCGACATAAACAATCGTTTCTCTTTAAATATTGCACAAAAATTCTCTCTATTCCATTGCTTTTTTGTAAAAATAGTGTAAATTCAGAACTTTTATCCTATAAAAAGAGGAAAACAGTAGTATAGACTTGTTTTCCTCTATGAAGTATAGTTATATTGAAATAGTTTTATAGAGTAGATATACTTTCATTAACGGGGCATTAGCTCAGCTGGGAGAGCGCTTCACTGGCAGTGAAGAGGTCAGCGGTTCGAGCCCGCTATGCTCCATCTAATAAAAATAACAGCCGCACTTCATTAGTGACGGCTGTTAATATATGGTCTATATTATTGTGTTATTTATCATGCTGTACTTCCGTTACCGTTACACGGATTCCTTTTTCTTTTAGCAACTGAATCAATGTTTGATCTGCCTTGCTGTCTGTAACCAAATGATGTGCGACTTCAATTTGATCAATTTTTGAAAAAGCAGTTTTGCCAAATTTACTATAATCTATCATTAAATAAATAGAATCAGCACTATCAATCATTTTCTTTTTAATGCGAGATTGTTGCTCATCTGACTCACTTATTCCTCTTTCTAGATGCAGACCTTTACAAGAAATAAATGCTTTATCAAGATGATAACTATCAAACGAAGCTTCTGCTAAAGGTCCAGCGTAAGAGAGTGATTTAGAAAGCAGTGTTCCACCAGTTGAAATGACATTAATTTGGTGTTTGTTACTCAGTTCCATTGCAACTTTAATGGAGTTAGTCATGACGGTTAAAGGTAAGTCAGGTAATGCTTTTGCCATATACCAGGCAGTTGTACTTGCATCTAAAATGATTTTATCCCCTTCAAAAACATGTTTAATGGCTTCCATCGCAATTTTTTGTTTTTCACGTACATTCATAATTTCTCTTTGTGAATAAGGGATTTCTAAAGAATCATTTGGATGTAAGCTAACTGCACCACCATGGCTACGAGCTAACTTATTTTCTTTCTCTAACTTTTCTAAATCTCTTCGAATCGTTTCTTCTGTAACAGCAAATAATTTACTCATATCAGAAACTCGAATGCTCTTCTTCTCATTCACTAATTCAACTATTTTGTGATGTCTTTCTGCTACAAGCATCTAACCACTTCCTTCTCTTACCTCTAACATATTCTCTAAAATAGCATACCATATTTTTATTATATGTTACCCATTTTATACTAGGTTTAACTTACATGGAAAGATCTAAACATTTGTATTACTACTGCTTCGTTTTTTCATAATTGCATCAGCCTTTTAAGGAAAGTATTTTTTAGGAGGATTTACATGGAAAGCTTCTGCTAAATCGATCAGTTGCTGATCAGTAATTACTTGTTTAGCACCATCTGGATGTGCGTTTACAAGATTATAGACTTTTGCAGCTTTCTCCACCGTTTCTATTAATCCAAACACCTGATCAATTGTTTCTCCCGCACCAAAAATTCCATGATGTGGCCAAATTGCTAAACGAAATTCATTCATTTTTTCAGCAGTAGCCTTTCCAATTTCAGAAGTTCCAGGAACCATCCAAGGAAGTATCCCTACTCCTTCAGGAAATACCACTAAGCATTCCGTACACATTTGCCATAATGTACGAGTAAATGGAACTTCATCTAATTCATGAGTAAATGTCATTGCAATTAAGTTTGTTGCATGTGTGTGCATAATCACTCGGTGATCCGGATCATGTTTTAATCGAATGATATGACTCATAAAGTGAGATGCTAATTCACTTGTCGGTCTTCCTCCATCACTTAATCCCCATAACAGCTCCACAGATTCTCCACCACTAGTTACGCGTATTACTGCTAAACATTCTTCTGGATTCTCTATAATTTTTCTGAAGAATTTACCCGATCCAGTCACAAGAAAATATTGGTTTGCCAATTCTTTCACTGGAAAATCTAATGAAATAGTTCGTTTTACTTGGTTCAAATCAAGATAACTTTTTACTTCTTCTTCCTTTAATAGATAACTAATGTTACCTCCATTTAGTTCATCCCATCCAAGTTTCCACATATCATATGTTGTATTCATCATTTCTTTCATAAACGGTGCTTCTAATACATCTTGTTGTGTAATTTCTTGTGTCATGATTCTCTTCCTTTCCACTTTATATCTGCCTAAACTTATCGCTTAGATAAAACTTCTTTTTCATATTCTTTTACATCTTTTAACCATGACTCTCCAACTGGCACATCCATAGATTCACAGTAGTAATCCCAAATAGCCCCAAATGGATAAGTTTTTAATTCTTCCATTATGGCTAAACGATCGGTGAAATTACCTTCTTCTTGTAATTGTTTTAAGTGCTCATTCGGGGTTAATAACGCGTATAATAACGATTTAATCATATTACGAGTACCAATTGTCCAAGCGGCAATTCGGTTAATACTTGCATCAAAGAAATCTAGGCCGATTCTTACTTTATCTAAGGCATCATTTCGGACAATTTCCAAGCCAATTTCACGCAACTCATCATCTAATATAACAACATGATCACTATCCCAACGAACTGGTCTAGATACATGTAAAGCTAATTCATCACTATATAATAGCATCGAAGAAATTTTATTAGATACCATTTCTGTAGGATGATAATGTCCTGTATCTAGTAGACATAATTTATCGTTCTTCAATGCATAGCCCATATAAAACTCATGTGATCCTACTACATACGCTTCAGATCCTATTCCAAATAATTTGCTCTCTACTGCATCAACGTTATATTCCTTATCTATTTCCTCTTCAAA
This sequence comes from Oceanobacillus kimchii X50, assembly GCF_000340475.1. Classification (NCBI taxonomy): domain Bacteria; kingdom Bacillati; phylum Bacillota; class Bacilli; order Caryophanales; family Bacillaceae; genus Oceanobacillus; species Oceanobacillus kimchii. The sequence continues at coordinate 449,670 of NZ_CM001792.1, read as the reverse complement.
GATTTGGTTTAGTGAATCTTCTAGACGTTTTCTCGGCGTCAGACGATCACTTGGTATATCTTTATACCCATCTGGAACCCAGATGTTTGTTAATGCAGAAGTTCCTAACTCTTTCCCCATGTAAGCTGCGATTTTACGGCTGGCAATCGTATGACGAATCCAAAAATCTCGAATTTCTTTATTTGGATGCGCTAACGTTAAGCCGTCATCTGCTTTTGGATGAGAAAATAATGTTGGGTTAAAGTCTAGTCCTAACCCGTTTTCTTTTGCCCATTTAACCCAGTTCTCAAAATGCTTAGGCTCAATCTCATCACGTTCCACCGCTTCTCCATTTGTTTCTGCATAAATCGCATGTAGATTGATTCGGTGGTTACCGGGAATAAGTGATAAAGCTTTATCAAGGTCATTCCTTAATTCTTCTGGTGTAGTTGCTTTACCTGGGTAATTTCCAGTTACATCGATACCCCCGGATAATTCCTGTTGATTGACTTCAAATCCTGTCACGTCATCTCCTTGCCAACAATGAATTGAAATCGAAATTTGTTTCAACTTCTCTAATGCATCCTCAACATTAACTCCCCATTTTTCATATTGTTTCTTCGCTTGTTCATAATTTTGGTTCACGTCCATATTTACCCCTCCATTGTTACTTTCGTATAGGTATTTAAATCAAATGATGCTCTAATTAATTGTCTAGCTTGCTCAATATCATCTATTTGATCAGTTGCCATCATTTGAACAATTAAGTTTCCAATAGCTGTAGCTTCAGATAAACCAGCGATTACTATTTTTCCTGTTGTATCTGCAATTAATTGATTTAACATTTCATTCTTTGAACCTCCACCAATAATATGAATGGTCGGAAATTCAATTTCATAAATTTCTTCAATTTGAGAGATTGCCTGTTGATAACTAACTGCTAAACTATTAAATACACATTTAGCCACTTCACTTGGCGATTGAGGTATAGCTTGGTTGGATTCCTCACAATATGCTTTTATTTCTTTAATCATATTTTCAGGTTTTAAGAATCGATTATCATCAACATCAACAATAGAACTAAATGACTCTTCTTTCGCCATAGCAGCAAAGTCGGCAAAGTCATATTCATCATTAAAATTTCTCTTCACTTCTTGAATCATCCATAACCCCATGATGTTTTTCAAAAAACGAAACCGATAATCTGCTCCGCCTTCATTCGTAAAATTATAATCTAGTGCTTTTGTTATACAGATGGGAAAATGATTTTCCACCCCGATCAAAGACCAAGTCCCTGAGCTAATATAAAGCGTATCTTCTAGTTCAGGGACAGCTACAACAGCTGAACCAGTATCATGTGTCGCAGGTAAGATAATGTTAAAATCAACACCTAATTCTTCTTGAAGTTCTGGGCGAAGATTACCAATTACTGACTCTGGAGGTTGGATATCCATAAACATGTTCGAATTAAAACCTAACTTTTCAATTAAATCGATATCCCATTTTTTTGTGAATGCATTGACTAATTGAGTGGTTGTTGCATTGGTATATTCGTTAACCTTTTTCCCTGTAAGTAAAAAATTTAAATAATCTGGTATCATTAGAAAACTTGTTGATTTCTCTATCAACTCAGGGTTGCTATTCTTTAATGCTTGTAATTGATAAATCGTGTTAAATTTTTGAAACTGAATTCCTGTTTCTAAATAGAGACGTTCTTTACTTATTTGAGAGAAGACTTCCTCCATCATTCCATCTGTCCGTGGGTCTCGATAAGAAACTGCATCTGTTAATCGTTTATCATTTTCATCTAACAAAACAAAATCAACAGCCCACGTATCAATTCCTAGACTTATAGGCTGGTACCCTTTATCAACCGCAGATTTAATACCCGTTAATATTTCATGATAAATCCGATCGATATCCCAACAAAAATAGTTGTTCAATTCGATTAATTTATTATCAAAACGATGAACTTCCTCTAATTGCAATTTTCCATTTCGTAAGTACCCAGCGATAACTCTCCCACTGGAAGCTCCTATATCTACCGCTAAGTTGCATTGTTGTTGCATCTAATTCACCATCCTTGAAACCAATAGAATACTGCCATCTTTCTATCTATAAAATCGTCAAGTTAAGTAATCATACCTTCTGTACGTTTATGATAACGTTATCTTTTTGATTAGTCAACAAAAACAAAAATAAACAAAGATTATTTTTGTTTCCTATCCTTTTTACCAAATAAAAACAAAAAAGCAACGTAAGTTCCGTTACTTTTTTTGTTGTATCCTATTAATTTGCTATTCGCTCTTTGCCATAACGCTCTTCTTCAATTTCTGTTAATGTTTTACCTCTAGTATCAGGTGCTAAAACAACTCCAATAACTAAATGGATAACGAGGAATATAATCATTACAATCCCTGCAACTACAAATCCTAACGTGTCCATAATTACTGGTAACGCGACTGACCAAAGCGCAATTCCTGTTCGTACAATAAAGTACATAAATCCTTGTGCGGTTGCACGATATCTTGTTGGGAATAATTCGCTCGTCCAAAGTGCATAAAATGCTTGAGCACCAATACCAGCTGCAGATCCCCACAAAATAACAAAGGCAATCAGCGTCGGCCAAGTCATTGGCATAAACGTTAAGATTATCCAGGCAGCCACACCCATAAGTGCACCAATCGTAAACAATGTTTTACGACTCATTTTATCCCCTAATTTCATGAAGATAAAGAAAGTGGTTAACACGGTGAACATCCATAGGAACGATTGTAATAAGTTTGCTTGCATATTACTTAAACCACCTACATTTTCATAAATGTATGGCATAAAATATCCCATCGCTCCCGCTGTTAAGTTCCAAAATAAGTAAATACCAAGTAATAAGAATAAAGCTTCTCTATTTGGTTTCAGTGTAAATAACTCTTTTAAAGTACCTTTTTTAACAATACCTTTTGCTTTATCCGCATCGTCTTTCGCTTTTTGTTCTTCCCAAATCTTAGATTCTGGAAGACCCCTACGAATATACAAAGCTACACCAGCAACGATAAATAAGTGAATAAAGATTAATCTAGATCCCAATAACTCTAACGGCGCTACAAGTACTGCTAAAGCAAATGTAATCATTGGTCCAATCGACCAGGCTAACTGAGCGGCCCCAACATGCGCGGCTCTTTTTTTCTTTGGTGACTCTTCAGCAATATAAGTCCAAGAAACCGGAACTCCGGCCCCCACCGCAATACCAGTAATGATCGTACCAATTAACAACATTGGGAAGTTTACAGATGCTGCAATCAAAGCAACACCAATCATATAAACTAATAAATCATAACTAAAAATTATTTTTCTTCCATATTTATCTGTTAAGGGCCCTCCAATAAGTGCACCAATTGCTGCACCTAAAGCGTTCGCACTAAGTGCACTAAGCAACCCAACTCCTAAACTATCAAACCCAAGGTAGGCTTGCCATAATGTAAGACTACTAGCTGCAGCAATAATTGATCCAGCTTCAATATAATTCGCCATCGCAATTGCAATAGTCGCTTTCCAGCCAGTCACGTTTTTAGCCGCAAATCTTTGCTTCCCCATTCTTTATTTCCTCCTCTAGTCCATATGGAAAACTTCTTTTAAATCTATTGATACAGGACTATTATCTGAATTCGTTTTCATAACTGGCTTCATAAACTCCCACCACTTTTGATTGATTGAAGTTTTCGCCATCTTGTCCCATTTTTCTTCATTTTCTATTTCTATATAACCAAATAATTGGTTCGTTTGTTTATCTAAAAAGATCGAGTAATTGCGGGCGCCATGTTGCTTTAGTTCCTCGACCATTTCCGGCCAAATTTCATTATGTCGTTTTTCATATTCATCATGCTTATCCGGATAGACCGTCATAATGAACCCTTTTCGCTTCATTAAATCCCCTTCTTTCTGAACAGTAAAAATGATAACGATTACACTAACTTGATGCTTTTATAGTAATACGCTTTCATTTCGAAGTCAACACAAATAAACAATTTTATTTTTGAAATGTTTTGTTTATATATTTAAATTTTTTATTTCATCTCAATCAATTACCACACTTCCATTTTAACCTCTAATTTAAAGCATATTTTATATATATATTCATATGTTTATCAATATAAACAAAGCTATTAATTTCTGTTTATGTTTGTTTTTTTGTTGACAGTCTCTTTTTTTCTGTCTAGTATTATAATAACTTCTGAATAATAGAAAGGATGAGAAAATATGTCAGAATTGAAAGCGATAACAACATATCAAATGTACATTAATGGAGAGTTTGTCCATGCTAGTAGTAATGAAACACTTGACGTTACAAATCCTGCAACAGAGGAAGTAATTTCGAAAGTTCCAAAAGCTAGCTTAGAAGATACTAGAAGAGCAATCGATGGGTCTGTACAAGCGCAAAAAGAGTGGGCAAAGCTTCCATCAAGCGAACGAGCAACTTATTTATTTGCAATAAGTAAGGAGATCAGATCAAACATTGATGAATATGCAAAGATTATTTCTGAGGAAATGGGGAAACCTCTTGATCAAGCTGTTGTAGAGGTCAGTGTTACTGCTGAGTACTTTGAATATATTGCTGGTTGGGCGAGAAAGTATGAAGGTGAAATCGTACCAAGTGATAGAGAGAATGAAAACATCCTTGTATTCAAACAACCAATTGGTGTTGTAGCTGGTATATTACCTTGGAATTTCCCATTCTTCTTAATTGCACGAAAAGCTGCACCTGCAATATTATCTGGAAATACGATTGTAATTAAACCAAGTAGTGTTTCTCCTAATAATGCTTTAGCTTTTGCAAAGATTTTAGATAAAGTCGGTTTACCAAAAGGTGTTATTAATATAGTTACTGGCTCAGGAAGCGTTGTTGGTGAAGAATTGTCTAAAAACGAAAAAATCGGAATGATAAGCTTAACAGGAAGTACAGAAGCTGGTTCAAGAGTAATGGAGAAAGCATCGAAAAATATCACAAAAGTGTCTCTTGAATTGGGGGGTAAAGCGCCTTCGATAGTTATGGAGGACGCAGATATTGACTTGGCTGTAAAATCCGTTCTTGACTCTCGAATCATCAATACGGGACAGGTTTGTAACTGTACAGAAAGAGTCTATGTACATGAAGATGTGGCTGATGAATTTATTGAAAAAATTACAAAAGCGATGTCCAATGTTAGTTATGGCAATCCTCTTGGAGATGAACAAGTCGATATGGGACCACTATCAAATGAAGCAGGTCTTAAAAATGTAGAAGACATGGTTAATCGTGCAGTAGAAAATGGCGCAACTGTATTAACAGGTGGAAACCGAGTAAATACTGATGCTGGATACTATTATGAACCTACTGTACTTACAAATGTCGATAATAGTTTTGAAATTATGAAAGAAGAAGTGTTTGGACCTGTATTACCAATTGCTACTTTTACTTCATTGGATGAAGCGATTGAATTGGCAAATGACTGTCAATATGGACTAACTTCGGCTATCTTTACAAATAACGTGAATTACATGATGCGCGCTAGTAATGAATTAGAATTCGGAGAAACATATGTTAATAGAGAAAGTTTCGAAGCAATACAAGGATTCCATGCTGGTTGGAAAAAATCAGGAATTGGAGGAGCAGACGGTAAGCATGGGTTAGAAGAATTTCTACAAACACATGTTGTCTACATTCAATACAAATAATTAATTTAAATTAAATTAAAGCGCTAGGTCATACAAATTAAAGAATCTACCTATGAGTTATTTGTAACTTCCTAGCGCCTTATTTTACTGTTTTATTCTATTGAATAAAGATAGAGCATATTGATCCATTCTCTCAATTAAGACCTCTTTTGTTATTTCCTTCCGTCCAAACTCTGCCCATCCAGGATAAACAGATGGTCTATCCATAAAAACATCCATCAGAGAAACATTATCCCAATACATATCATATCGAAATCTACTTCCGGCATGGTTTAAATAGTACTCTAAGAAAAGATCTGCTTCATACACACCATAAATCATTGCTAAATTCCAACGACAATGTCCAAGATCAATACCTGCATGTCCGATACAACCATTTGCCCAATCAACTACACCAGTCACCTCCCCATCTTGCCACAGCACATTTACAGGATGAAAATCACGATGAATAAATATTGGATCATACATTGGTTCTGGTTGCTTTGCAATTTCAAATAACGCTTTCCAAATTTCTGGATTTTGAGACCAAACTGGAATGTTTAGATCATCTGATTGTTGATAGCGATAATGTTTACTTGAAAAATTATTTATATCGTTTTTGTGTATCTTAACTAACGTTATGGCAAGCTTTTCAAGCCATGCCGACATGGAATACGGGTTTAATTCCACTTTCCCAGGTAACTTGCTCATTAATAACAGTGAATATCCACTTACTTCACCATACTTATCTATTCCAATTAATTTTGGACTACTGACCCGCAATGAATTAGCTACGACCAAACTTTTCGCTTCGTTTTCCACCCACGCAATTGCTTCATTTTTCCCCACAGTATCAAGTTTATTATATTGTCTTAATACCACTTGGTTTTCCATCTTATCAGGATGTCCTATTGTTAGTTCAAATAAAGTAGCAGTAGTACTCCCTTTCAAACAATTAATTGTCGTAATAAATGAATCCTCTGGAAAATGATCTAATACCCACGCCTTCATCGATTCAGTTAAATCTGACATTCACTCGCCCCCATCAGCTTTCTACTGTTATTATCTAGTAAAACACGTTTGAAATGAAGTATCACTAATTATTCGCTTTTAAATAGAGCTTGATAACTCAAGTAATAATTCCATTAATAAAATGATTAAATTTAACTATTGATAGATGTTTAAATTTTCTGTAAAATATAAACCAATAATTGTTGAATCTAATTGACTTTACTTCACCCGTAAAGCACGAAATTAGATCAAGAACCAGTTATATCGACGGGTCAACTCTGTCTTTATGACTGGTTTTTGTATTTTAATAGGGAGGTTTTTTAATGGAAGATTTATTTGAATTAGATAAAAAACATTTTATTCACCCTACGTCATCCATTATACAGCAACAAACAGATGGAGCTAAGTCAATTATGGCTAAGGGTGATGGTATCTATGTTACAGATACCAATAACAAAGAATATATCGATGCAGTTTCTTCACTTTGGAATGTAAATATCGGACATGGAAGAACTGAATTAGCGGAAGTAGCATCAGAACAAATGAAAAAACTAGCTTTCAGTTCTGCTTTTTCAACATTTAGTCATGAGCCAGCTATACGATTAGCAAAGAAAATTTCAGAACTTACTCCACAAGGATTAAATGCTGTCTTCTTCACTTCAGGCGGATCAGAGTCAAATGACTCCGCTGTAAAACTTTCACGTCATTACTGGAAAATACAAAACAAACCCACCAAAAGAAAAATCATTTCTTTAAAAAGAGGATACCATGGAGTGGCTGCCGCCTCTACAAGTATAACTGGCATACCTGAATTTTGGAATATGGCGGGTCATTTGATGAATGACTTTTTACATGTAGAAACACCTTATCGTTCAACTACAGAAAAAGCAATCACATCGTTACAATCCATGATAGAACAAGAAACTAAAGAGACTATAGCAGCAATTATTGTAGAGCCTGTTCAAGGAGCTGGAGGTGTATTGATTCCGCCTACAGATTATTTGGAGGCAGTAAGAGAACTTTGCGACTTCTATAATATCCTTTTTATTGCTGATGAGGTAATTACCGGTTTCGGGAGAACAGGAACCATGTTTGGTATGGAAAATTGGCATGTTATACCGGATGCAATGACCTTTGCTAAAGGTGTTACTAGTGGATATATTCCCATGGGCGGTGTTGTCGTATCCGATCATATTCACACTGTTTTAAAAGAAAAATCAAAAGGAACTCTTTTCCATGGATTTACCTATAGTGGTCATCCTACAGCTGCTGCAGTTGCATTAAAAAATATAGAAATCATTGAACAAGAATCACTTGTCACTAACGCAAAAGAAAGAGGATTGGAATTACTGAATGGCTTCCAAAAAATCCAAAAAAAATCGTCTATTGTTGGAGAAGTTAGAGCAATCGGATTAATAGGAGCTATTGAACTTGTACAAGATTCTTCCACCAGTCAACCATTCTCTCCAGATGTTGGTATAACCAATGTTGTTATTAATGCACTACATGAACGAGGAGTAATATCAAGAGGGGTCACTTACGATGGTTCGAACATCTTATGTTTTGCCCCACCGTTAATTATTACAAAACAAGAAGTTAATGAACTTATCTCTCGAATAAGTGACGCCATATTATTTGTTCAACAAAAACTAGGTGTAGCCCAAGATTAATCAAGACACGAGACGATATAATAAATCAACTATTTCTAGGGGGAATTGGATGAACAACTCGGAAAAGCTATTAAAATCGTTGGATAAAAAAGATGTTTTTGCCCTTGCATTTGGAGCAATGATTGGTTGGGGATGGGTAGTTACTTCTGGTTTATGGATAACGGAAGCTGGAGCACTCGGAGCAATTATCGCATTTTTACTCGGCGGCCTACTTGTCGTATTTGTTGGTTTAACATACGCAGAACTGTCCTCTGCACTTCCATTTGTCGGAGGAGAACATGTGTACACATACAAGGCAATGGGAAGAGTAACATCATTCATAGCCACTTGGGCAATTATTCTTGGTTATGTTTCAGTTATTGCTTTTGAAGCAGTAGCCTTACCAACTGTTTTCGAGTACCTTGTCCCCAATTATAGTCAAGGATACCTCTATACAATTGCCGGTTGGGATGTCACATTAACTTGGGCTGGTGTGGGGATTATTGGTTCGGTATTGGTTGCATGGATTAATTATAGAGGAATTAAACTATCATCTATAATAAATTTCATCTTAACCATACTAATTCTCATTGCAGGAATCATGCTTATTACTGGAAGTACATTTAGCGGTAATATGAGCAATATGAATCCGCTTTTTGAAACAGGAATGACAGGAATCATGACAGTTCTTATGATGACTTCTTTTATGTTTGTTGGTTTTGATGTCATACCACAAGCTGCCGAAGAAATTAATCTACCAAATAAAAAAATCGGGCAATTACTAATCTTATCTGTAGTAGTAGCTGTAATTTGGTATATAGCGATAATTTTTGGTGTTTCTAGAATGTTAACTCCGTCAGAAATCAATGCATCCAATTTAGTTACAGCAGATGCGGTGGCAAAGGCTTTTGGAAATAGTGAAATGATGGGTAATTTTCTTGTCTTAGGTGGTATCGGTGGGATATTGACAAGTTGGATCGGATTTTATGTTGGAGGTAGCAGGGCAATATATGCTTTAGCAAAGGCTGGAATGCTCCCTAAATCTCTCGGGCAATTACATCCTAAATATAATACTCCCCATAAAGCTATTTTGTTAATTGCAGTATTATCGACGGCGGCTCCGCTTTTAGGAAGACCAGCTCTTGTTTGGTTAGTCAATGCAGGTGGTCTTGGACTTGTTGTTGCTTGGTTAATGGTTACTATATCCTTTATAATATTGCGAAAGAAAGCACCAGAGATGCAACGACCCTTTCGCCTTCCTGGTGGAACTACGATTGGTTGGATAGCGACCATTATGGCTATTGGTGTAACGATTCTTTATCTTCCAGGTATGCCATCTGCGTTAATCTGGCCCTATGAATGGCTTATCATCGGTACTTGGATTATATTAGGATTTGTTTTATACAATTACTCGATGAGGAAATATGGAAAGAAAAATACAGATGATTACATGAAAAAAGAAGTGAATAAGAGCGCATAAACGAGTATCTGCCTCAATTTCAGCAAACTTCTTTTTATTATTAAAAAATGACAGCCGGTGATCCCCCCGTCTTGTGTATCGGGAGATCGCCGGCTGTCATCTTTACAAAAATCCACGTATATTTTTTAAAACTGGTATCGTTCACCTTGAACATAAATCAACAACAACCAGTTTTACACACGTCGATACTTTAATTTGACTTGTCTTCTTCCATCTTTGCTATTTTAGCCGGTGATGGGTCGAACTTAATAAAGAAATAGGCAATAATCGTACATAGTCCTAACACTGCAATTACAGAAAATGACACATTCACACCTAAAATATCCGGGCGAGCCACTTGATTTTCTGCCATGGATTCTACTGAGGTCATTACAGTAACCAAGACAGCAGTTCCTACAGAAGCTGCTGTCATACGCATCGTACCATCCATTGCTGCTCCATGAGGTATTAAATTATTAGGCAGCTGATTCAGTGCAGCAGTCTGTATCGGCATCATAATCAATGCTAAACCTAACATTCGAACGGCATACAAAGTAGTTATAAATGCAAACGTCGTTTCTGTATCTATAAAAATGAATGGAACAGTGGCCAAGGTAATTATGACTACACCTGGAAGGACAATCCACTTACCACCATATCGATCAAACATTCTACCAATTATAGGTGCTAGAAATCCAGTTACTAATGCACCTGGCAACATTGCCATCCCCGCTTGAAATGCACTGAATTCACGCATATTCTGCATAAATAATGGAATTAACGTCTCTGTACCAATAAGTCCCATAAATGTTATCGAACCAATAAAAACACTGAACGGGAAAATGGCATATTTGAACACACGAAATTCTAGCATTGGATGTGTTAGTTTTAACTGTCTCAAAATAAATAATGTTAATGAGATAACGCCAATAGCCAGTGTTATTAGTGTAATTGATGCTCCCCAGCCATAATTCCCTGCATTGGTCACACCATATAAAATTCCACCAAACCCAAACGAAGATAGAATAACCGATGGGATATCGAGCTTTGTCTTTTTTACCTCTGTTACATTTTTTAAAGCAAAGTAAGCGATAATCATATCAATGACTGCAATCGGGAAGATAATAAAGAACAAATATCTCCAAGAAAAATGTCCTGTTACCCATCCGGATAATGCTGGACCGATAGCTGGAGCAAAAGAAATAACTAAACCAATTAACCCCATTACAGAGCCACGGCGATTAATTGGAAAAATCAGTAAGAATACTGTCGTCATAAGTGGCAGCATTACCCCTGCTCCAATAGATTGAATAACTCTTCCAACTAATAACATCTCAAAAACAGGGGCTACACCTGCCACTAATGTTCCTATAGCAAAGATCCCCATTGCTGACATAAATAATTGTCTGGTTGTAAATCGTTCAATCAAGAACGCACTTACTGGAATCATGATTCCATTTACAAGCATAAAAACTGTTGTTAACCATTGAGCACTATTTGCCGTAATACCCATTTCTATAATTATTGGGGGAATGGCTGTTATCATTAGCGTTTGATTTAAAATTGCAATAAAAGAACCAGCTAATAATAGTGCTACTACGGTTGGTCGATGGATTTGATTCACGATGATGTCCCCCTTTAATAAACATAAAAATTAAAACACTTCTTATAGATTAAACGAAAACCCGTAAAGAATCTATAAAAATATTTTAAAGTTTATTTTAAAATTATAGGGGTAGCGTCAGGAAAATGCGGATTTACAACGTTAAGCGAATTTTCCTGACGATTACCCCGTTTTTACCAACGTCAAGAAAGTTTTAATGGTCTTAAAGAATCTAATGAAACCATTTTCTCATGACTAAAATGGTATTCCCCCAGTAAATTAATATGCTCCCAGCCTAAAGGAGACATATGGTGCAACAAGTCCTCTTTAAAACCCCCTAAGCCCTTTTGGTATTCCACTGCTTTTGACAGATGTAGCGTAGTCCAAACACTAATGGCATTGATAATTATATTTAAAGCACTGGCCCTTTGTAGTTGATGCTGTATCGTTCGTTCCCGAAGTTCCCCTTGTTTCCCAAAGAAAATTACTCTTGCGAGACCATTCATGGCCTCTCCTTTGTTTAAGCCTTTTTGAATTTTTCTTCTTAAAGATTCACTAGTAAGGTAATTAAGAATAAAAATAGTTTTTCGATTCTTCCCATTTCACGCAAAGCTGTAGCTAAACTGTTTTGTCTAGAGTAGGAACCAAGCTTCCCCATAAGAAGTGATGCCGTGACAGTTCCTTCTCTTATTGAATTAGCTAATCGTAAGACATCATCATAATTAACTTTAATAATTTTTGTATTTATTTGGCCACGAAAAATAGACTCTAATTTTGGATACTCGCTTGCCTTTTCTAATGTAAACAGCTTTGAATCTGACAAATCTCTTATTCTTGGCGCAAACTTAAAGCCTAAAAGGTGAGTTAATCCAAAAATTTGATCTGTATAGCCAGCTGTGTCTGTGAAATGCTCTTCTATATTTAAGTCGGTCTCGTGATGCAATAATCCATCTAGGACATGAATAGCATATCTTGAATTAGTATGAATAATTTTTGTATAATACGATGAGAACTGGTCGCTGGTAAATCGGTAGATTGTTGTACCTTTTCCGGTTCCGTAATGCGGATTTGCGTCTGAATGTAAAGATGAAACGCTACCTGCATTCTCATTCCATCTGACGAAGATGTTGTACCGTCACCCCAATAGGAAGATAAGTCTAACTTGTGGTGAAAATTTACTAATACAGCTTGCGCTTTGCTCATGGCATCTTCATGCATTCTCCATTGAGATACATTTGCAAGTTGTTTATATGTAAGATCCGGCGTTGCTTCAGCCATCTTACTTAGCCCAATATTCAATCCCATTCCTAATAGGGCTGCCATGATGATTACCGTTTCTTCTTTATCTGGTTTACGGTTATTTGAGGCGTGAGTAAATTGTTCATGAAATCCAGTTATATGAGCAACATCCATGAGTAAATCGGTTAATTTTATCCTAGGAAGCATCTGATAAAGTCTAGCACTAAAGTTTTTGGCTTCCTCTGGAATCTCCTTCTCCAACCGTGCAATTGAAAGCTTTCCTTTCTCGAACGAAACTCCCTCTAGTTTATTCCAATTGTTAGATAACCATTTTAGTCTCTCATTAAGGCTATTGGTCCTTTCTTGAATGTATGCTTCGAACGATAAGCTAACTGATAATCGTGTATGATCTTTGTCTTGGTGTCACTTGAGACGCTATCTTGCACCTGTTTTTATCGTTGTTTTGCATTAGGGGTACCGCCAACAATTCAGGAAATTTTGTACATAAGCGTCAAATAATCCCCACCTGTTTTCAGATAGGGATTATTTGACGCCTACTTATATATACATAAAACAAGAAGAGGTTGGCTTAATCAGTTCCTTTATCTCCATTATTTTATAATCTCTTTTTGTGTCTGCCCTTTTGTTTATGCGAAAAGGCGTTTTTTTATCATAAATGATTTTTACTCCAAATAATCTGTATGGAAAGGATTTTCCCTTTCTTCGGTTTGGACAGAAATCCATTGGACAGTTGTAAACTCTTCAAGTGACCATTTCCCTCCAAATCGGCCCAATCCAGATGCTTTCTCCCCTCCGAATGCAATCAATGGCTCATCATTAACGCTTTGGTCATTCACATGAACCATACCAGAGGTTATCTGTTTGGCCACCTCCACACCTCTTTCCGGGGAACCTGCGTGAACCGCCCCGCTTAGACCAAATGGGGTGTCATTTGCAATGCGAATTGCTTCTTCATCACTTTCAGCAGAAATAATAGTTGCCACCGGCCCAAACATTTCGTTCTGAGCAGTTGCAACATCATTCGAACCTGTTAGTATATAAGGGTGCATGACGTTCCCTTCTACTTTTCCTTCCAACACAACTTCTGCCCCTTGCTCTTTAGCTGATTCGATTTGTTCGAGTATCCGATCAATTGCCTGCCGATTTATCAAAGGACCGATTAGATTGTCCTTCTCACTTGGATTGCCCACTTTAATCTTTTTCGCCTTTTCAACAAATTTCTCAACAAACTCCTCATATATATCCTTATGAACAATAATTCGATTTATGGCCATACATATTTGTCCATTATGCATAAACTTACCGAATAATGCCGAGTTTACCGCATTTTCCACTTTCGCATCTTCCAGCACTACGAGTGGGTTGTTCCCCCCTAACTCAAGAGCAACTTTTTTAATATTTCTTCCGCAAATTTCACCGATATGCCGTCCTACCGGAGTAGACCCTGTAAATGAAATTAACCGTGGAATTGGATGTTCCACAAATGCATCGCCGATATCCTCTATGTTTGGAACGACAACATTAAAGACTCCTTTCGGCAATCCAGCTTCTTCAAATACCTTCGCAAGCAATATTCCTCCAGTTACAGCTGTCTGATCATCAGGTTTCAGTACGACCCCGTTACCGACAGCAAGTGCCGGTGCAACCGAACGCATGGCAAGATACATTGGAAAGTTAAATGGTCCTATTACACCGACTACCCCTAGAGGACTACGGTAAATCCTATTTTCCTTTCCTGGGATCAGGGAAGGGACAATTTCCCCACTCATTCTAAGTGGAAAAGAAGCTGCCTCCCTTGTAATTGCAATAACAAAGTCAATTTCGACGTTAGCTTTCAGATGGGATGAGCCACCTTCCCTAATTAAATGGTTAACAAACTCTTCTCTTCTCGCATCGATAATCTGAACTGCTTTTTCCATGATGGAAGAGCGTTCGAATGGATTAAATTTTGCCCATTCCTTTTTAGCCTGTTCAGCAGATTTATAAGCCTCATCTATATCTTCTTTACTAGCCATTTTTATTTCTTGCAGAACTTCATCATTATAGGGGTTTTTCACTTCATAAGTGGTTTCCCCTTGGCCATCACGCCATTCGCCAGAGATAAAATTTTTGTTAAGATTTTCATAAAGTTTCATATAATTTTTCTCCTTTCCTTTATACATGATTTATTCTTTATTAAATAAACTTCCCTATTAATCCCTCCACAATCCAAGGATTTCTTTATTTCGTAAAAAAACGCCTGTCTCTGTGCTTCCGTAGGATTGTTTCAATACTCGAAAAACCGTTGTTACATTAAGATTACTGGAGGGAACTTTGGGCTAATACATAGACCCTTCACCCAAATTTAAAGAATACCTAAACTTAATAATCTTGAAACCATAACAACAGAAGTTGAAGCTACACGAGACGATTTAGTAATCGGAATCAAGTAAATATTAAAATCTACCTGCCTTTTGAATTGAAGAAAGCTTTTTTATGTCAAATATTGCAAATAACACTTAAAAAAGTGCAAATTAAAATTCAAAAGTGACAATCAAGGCATTTAGTTTAAATTTAATTTACGCAATAATTGTAATTATTCTGATGCAATATAAAATTTTGAATATTTTCACTTAAACTAACGGGCAGTTTAGTTAAGGGAAGTGTCAATTATGAAGAAATGAAAAATCTTATAATGTGAATCTTCTTTACTGATATAAAGTAAACAAAGAAAGGCTTTATTAACTGGAGGTGTATTATATGAATGCGGAAATAATGATGTTAGTAATAACATTGGTAATAGGATTCTCATTATTTTTCATGGTGGTTACCAAAAAAGGTAGTCCGATTAAAGATTTATTTCTATGGTTAATTTAATTGATTGTTGTACTAAGTATAAGTATATTAAGTTAAATTTTGGAGTAATTGATATATTCACTTCAACATTCGGTCTTATAACAATTCTAATGTTAATACTGGTATTGGCAATAAAAAGTGAGTTTGAAGATTGTGAAATACACTTAAACTATATGGGACAAAAACAGAATAAAGTATAGCCTCCAAAACTCCATTATTGGGCCAATTTGTGGAATATGGCTTATGGGGCTGCTGAGCGTTGATGTTCAAGTAATTTGTCCCACTGATGTCCTTGCATAAACAACTTCCATCCTCTATTTGCATAATTGTATTCAAATTCCACATACTACTAACAAGAAGTGGCGGTAAAAAGGGTGTGAAGGGATGAGACTTAAAAGAAATAAATCCAAAAAGTCTTTGATAAATCAGGCAAATCTCTCCATAGAGAATATCAAAAGTCAATTAAATCATACCAGCGATTTAAAAGACCGTGAAATACATAGCAATAATCAAATCTATATTATCCTATACATCAATTCATTAGTTGATCAGGAAAAGCTTGAATCAAAAATAATTAAACCGCTTATAAAAATGGAAAACAACAATATTTTAAATGAACTATATAGCCAGGAGATCAGCACTGCCAAAAGTAATAAAATAGCCATCAACGGATTATTAGACGGTTATTGTCTGCTAATAAAAAAAGGTAGGAATAGTGAAGGATTCCTGTTAAAAGCGGCCGCATCAACCGATAGAGAGGTTTCAGAACCTACCACAGAAAAAACAATCCTTGGAGCGAAAGTAGGTTTTGTTGAAAGCTTAGACAAAAACATTTACTTACTCCGTAAAACAACAAAATCACCAGGTTTCACTGTTAAAAAGTATACATTGGGTTCCTCAACAACAACGGATGTATCACTAATTTATTTGGATCATTTGGTAGATCCAGAAATCATCAAAAAGGTTGAACAGCGTATAAAAAGTATTACGCTTGATTCCATCCGATCAGCAGGAGATATTCAGGATTGTATTGAAGATTATTCATTTACACCATTTCCTCAGCTTTTACTTACAGAACGGCCAGACCGCGCTTCTGCAAATTTAAAGGACGGAAGGGTTGCTTTAATTATCGATGGAAGTCCTACTGTAATTATAGTGCCAGCAACATTTATGACGTTTTTCCAAACGCCGGATGACTATATTACCCGTTGGTGGTTAGGTTCATTTTTTAGATTCATACGTTTATTCGGCTATATCATTGCACTTATTCTACCGGCATTATATATTGCTTTCGTTTCATTTCATTACGAGGTAATTCCTTTGGAGCTTGTTTATTCGTTGCAATCTTCGTTAAGCTACGTTCCATTTCGGCCAATTATAGAGTTAATGATTATGCAGCTTTCCTTAGAGTTGCTTAGAGAAGCGTCCATTCGACTGCCACCTTCCATCGCCACAACTTTTGGGATCGTCGGAGGGCTAGTTGTAGGAACAGCAATGGTTGAGGCAGGAATTGTCTCCTATGGTGGGCTTATTATTGTTGCATTAACATCAGTCTCTTCTTTTGTTCAGCCAAATATAGAAATGAGCAGCTCGATTCGTGTCTTAGGATTTCCTTTAATGCTATTGGCAGCTACATTTGGCTTTTTTGGAATTATCATTGGAGTGTTATTTGTGTTAATTCACTTGTCACGCCTTACTTCATTCGGTCTTCCATATTTTTCACCTTTTGTTCCATTGAACTTGGAGGATTTTAAAGATACTATCATTCGTGTTCCTTCTTGGATGATGTATAAGCACTCTAAAAATTCCCCTCATTTTAAGCAAGAAAAACGATCAAGGAAGTGGAAACAAGATGAAAGTGAAGAGCCGTATTAGTTCTGTAGTTTTATTTTTTGTGCTGGTGCAAACGATGATTGGTGTAGGCTTGTTATCATTACCTCATCAAGCACATCACGCAGCAGGCAGTGACGGATGGATATCCATTTTGATTTCTGGATTTTTTATTCAACTAATTGTACTGCTTATCTGGTTACTTTGCAGAAAGTTCCCCAATCTTACCTTATTTGATTTTTCTAAAGTAATTTTGGGGAGAACTTCTGGAACTGTATTAAATTTTTTATATATTATTTACCTGCTGACGATGATTTGTTATATCTTCATTATATATGCGGATACGTTGAAACGATGGATACTCCCTGAAACTCCAGGATGGGTATTATTTTTGATAGGATTCGTTCTACTTATTTATGGAACTATTTGTACGGTAAAAAATGTGATATCTTTATTTTCTTCCCTATTCATATTCATCCTATTTTTATTCGTCATTACGCTTTTTGTTTATGGTGATCCATCCATAGATGTTCGCTATCTCTTCCCTATTGGTTCCAGTGGTGGATGGAATATTATTAAAAGTACAAGTGATTCAATGATATCCTTCATAGGGTTTGAAACATTACTTATTTATTTTGCTTTTATAAAGCAGTCTAAAAATATTTCAGCACTGAAAGGAGCTTTTTTAGCAGTATTATTTGTAACCATTTTTTTAACGTATATTGTGATTCTAAGTACCGTGATGCTTAGTCCTGAAGAAATAAAAATCACGTCGGAACCGGTTCTATATATACTAAGTGCAATTGAAATAAGAATTTTAAGCCGATTAGATTTATTATTTCTTTCTATCTGGGGTCTGATAGTTTTTACTACTATTATCAGCTACTCCTTTTCAGCAAGTATGGGAATAAGTAAATTAATCCGTGTCAAACATAAATTTGCTGTGATACTATCTGGAGCATTCGTCTTTATCATTTCGATGATATTTTATTATATGGAGATTACCTTACTTGAAAAATGGTTAAAGCATTTAAGTTTAATTTTCGGCATTATTATCCCTATCCTACTGCTTTTGATAACAATTATTTTTAAAAGAGAGGCGGCATCGACCGATGAGAAAAAATGAGCTCTTTTTAATCTTCTTTATTCTTCCATTACTAACTGGGTGCTGGGATGAAAGGCTTCTAAAGGATTCCCGTACCGTGTATTTATCAGGTTTTGACTTGGATGAGAATGGTGATTATCAAACAACTTCAATTATCAGAGATTTGAATATAAGTCAGGCAAGCAGGGGGGAAATATCCATATCGAATGAGCTGGTAACTGGAAAAGGAGACTCGATAAAAGAGGCAAGTATGGCAATTGATCGAAGCGTAGCTGGTAAATACGATCCCGCAAAGGGAAGAACTTTAATCTTAGGAAACGAGGTCGCCAAAGGTGATATTTACAATGTGCTAGATTCTCTTTACCGGGATCCAAGGGTGGATATAAACGCTAAAATTGCTGTGACAGATAACAGTGCAAATGAAATAATTACCCATTTATCCGAAAATGAAGTTGAAAAAGGGGAATACCTGTACGAATTGATTCACAGCAGTGAAATACATTCGGAGATCCAGGATATTACATTAAGATCGATTCGCACCTATTTATTTGATGAAGGAAAAGATTTCATGCTCCCTTATTTGAGCAAGGACGTGGAAGATGATGAAGTTAAAATAAGTGGGGCTGCTCTTTTTCATGACCACAGCTTTACCGGACAGTTTCTTTCCCCTGATGAAAGTACTTTGCTATTATTTTTTATGGAGACAAAATCCAAAAAAGCAATTTTAACAGAACAGTTAGATAATAAAGATGATGTATCCGTCAGCTATAATGTAAAAAGTGTATCAAGAAAACTTAAGCTGGAAAAAGAAGAAAAGGTACATGCTGATATTATGCTGCAATTGGACGTGGAGATTGTTGACTATCCTCCAGACCATTTAGATAAGCAGGAAATGATCAATTTTTTGGAAAAACGATTATCAAAGATTCTCACTGAAAAAGCGGATGCTCTGTTCAAAAAACTTGCAGCGAATCAAAGTGACGTACTTGGATTAGGCAGAGAACTCATTGCCTTTCATCCATCTATATGGAAAGAAATAAAGGGAGAAAATTATTATGAGCATATCCTTGTTAATCCAAAGGTAAAAGTCAATGTTAGAAGTAGTGGAATCATTTTGTGATCACTGAAGTTGATCACCTTTTTCTTTCTGATATTATTTTTTGACCTATTTCTATTAGACTTCTATTCATAACATCGATACAACGGAGACACAGTCATAAAGAAAGAGCATATGTATGCCCTTTCTAAGAAACAAATTTATGGAATGATGGTATTCTTAATTTATTAGTACTGGTCCAGTTTCGAAACTTCACATTACAAGGAATCCCTTGGTTAAAGCGTACAATTTTATCAGTTTCTTTCACTCCGTTATTTTCCAATTCTCTATAAATCCTTTTTCTCTCATGCACAGGTACAAATTCCATTTCCATTAATCCAATTGGTTTTCCGTCTTCCATTGAGTTTAATAAGAAAGAACAATCTTTCTTAACCAACCCTGTTACTATCACGTCAATATATTTATAATTGATTACCTTTAACCATTGATCGGAGCGTTTATAACATCTCAAAAACGAACATTTTTAATACCTTGATACGTTACTGCCTTCATTGGTTACAGCCTCCAGTGTTAGTGATCATCAGGTGTCCGGTCAAACATACCTTTTCTATTGGTTTCAACAGGGAATAGGTTCATTTTGCCAATCTTCAATGTATTGTTGGCAGAGAGTTGATCTAGTTTATACTGTTCACTTAATTCGTATGGGTGGAACCATTTTTTATTAATCATTAATTCTGAAATTTCCTGGTGCATGGCAATACCTTGCATTAACTGTTTTCTTAAGAGGGTTCTAACATCAGGAGATGCGGACTCCGTTAATGCGACAGCAATATTGCGCACACCTTCTTTAGCACGAAGGAGGAAATCCATGGCAAATGTGGTATCAGCTAGCTCAGGTACATGTAATGAGTTTATAGGGTCTAAATAGTCATTATTCAATGAATTTGCCTCCTTTTCAATTTACTATCGGTGTTGGTCGGTTTTGTGGAACAGGAGCTTCAAAAGGTGCACGTTGATAAATTGCCTGTAATTCTCCAAGCGCTTGCATGGATTGTTCAACATCTTTTTGCATTAATGCTCTCAAATCTTGATCAAATACGAGTCCTTGCATTAGTTTTGATTTCGCTAAGCACAGGGTTTTGAAATTAATAACTTCATGTAAATCCATTGATTCATGATCAGCTAATTTTTGTTTATCCATTTCTAATTAACCTCCTTATTCGTTAATACAATCAATTGTATTGTTCCAAAAATAGGAGTGAATATTCTTTAATGTTTTTTTTTAAAATTGGAAACAGGTTACATCTTTAAGAATCGGGCGCTTTAATGAAGCAATGAAAGCCTAATTTCTCAATTGAGAAATTAGGCTTTTTAATATTGAAAATTTCCTTAACGTTGTAAATCCGCATTTTCCTGACGCTACCCCTTATAGAGTGACTCAAAATTTCTCGGGCACAACATAAAGAGTCCTCCGCTACTTAAGCAAACGAAGGACTCCAGTCAATTATAAAACTATTCTTTTGCGTTTATTAAATAAAACGTGGCAATTATATTAATCCATCATTCGTTTCTTGAAGGACAAGATTGTTAATCCAGCACCAACAACTATCCAAGCACCAATAATTGCAAAAGGTTGCCAATAATCGGCAATAGTCCCGTTCGTTATATTCGCTATTTCAAATAACTGAATAGCTGGTGTATATTCTAACACTTTCAGAAAAGGATATTCTTCTGCAAACCCAATAAACATATTAGACATTCCAAATATAAACATTACAGGTAAAATATAGATGGAAGCTTCTAAAACAGAACGAGTGATTAATCCTAACCAAGTTCCTAGCGCAATAAAGAATACAAGAGATAATACAACTCCTACTATTACCGGTATAAGATTAGAAGGTGAAAATCCTGAAATCAACATAGAGATATACGTAATTACTAATGTGATAACTATTGTTACGGCACTTTTTCCTGCTAGTATCTCCGTAATGGTAGCAGGTGAAAGCATCAAACCACGAAGTGTATTCTTTTCCTTTTCTTCCGCAATAATTGCACATTGAAGAAAGGCACCTACCATAGATAAAGAAATGCTGATAATAAATATATGAATTTCTAATGGAACAACATCCATCCGTCCATATATGAGCGCAAATACGAGTGGTAAGATAATCGTTGAAGAGACATACATATTACGATATAAGTCTTTTAAATCCTTTTGAAAAATTGCCATAAAACGTTTTACAGAAAAAGTCATACTAGTTCCCTCCCCGTTACTTCTACGAAAATATCCCCTAAAGTTGGTTCTTTTGTGCTGATGGTTTCTATACGATCTTCTGAAATATATCGTTGAATATCATTAGCAATAGAAGGGGCTAAAGGTAATTCCAATTCTCTACCATCCCTTAGCTCTAGCAACACTTTCTCTTCACGATATTGCTTCTTCAAATTTTTAGGGCCATCCAATAACTGCACAGAACCTTTATTCAAAAATGCTACACGATGACATAAATGATCTGCTTCTTCCATATCATGTGTTGTTAAAAATACCGTTGTTCCTTGTTTATTCAATTCTTTTAATCCTTCATGAATGTGCTTCGAGTTCACGGGATCTAATGCTGAAGTTGGCTCATCCAAGAATAATATTTCAGGGTTATGAAGTAATGCTCTTGCCAAGAGCACGCGCTGTGTCATACCTTTTGATAACTTGGCAACTTGTTGCTTTGCTTCATTTTGTAAACGAACCATCTCTAACACTTCATTAATGCGGTTCTCTTGCACATCATATAATTGCGCATACGTTTTTAAATTATCGTAGATAGTGAGACGGTTATACAAACCACTATTATCTGTAACCACTCCAAATCGTTTTCGTTGAGCTGGCGATTTTAATTGTTGAACTGGTACACCAAATACTTTTGCTATTCCAGAAGTGTGTGTTAATTGTCCAGTTAATATTTTTATTGTGGTTGTTTTTCCTGAGCCACTTGGTCCTAAAAAACCGAATGTCTCTCCTTTCTCGACTTGAAAAGTTACATCGTTAAGTGCTTGCTTATTTTGATAAACTTTTTCTAAATGACTTACCTCAATGACTGAAGTCATGTAATTCCCTCCTGAAAATCCAATTTTCATTTGCATCTTCAGAATACTGTTATATCAAGGTATTCGCACTAAATTTCCGATGAATGGAGTACCTAATAGGTTAAATGGAGCTTAATCGACTCCTAAAATTTGCTTTAATTCAACCAACTTTGCTTTCGATAACGGTACTTGAGTTTTTTCTTTATCTTGCAAAACAAGACTGTAACTATTTCTCGTCCAGGTAATTACTTCTCGTACTTTTTGTAAATTTACGATATAAGATCGATGACATCGGAAAAATCCTTGATGTTCTAATTTTTCTTCTAATTGACGAAGCGTAAATGCTGTTCGAAACGATGACCCTTTCATATGTACTACAGCTTGACCTTCATCACTTTCAATGTAGTCAATCTCTGGAGGATCAAGTAGTACTATCTTGTCATTTACTTTCGAAGGTATTTTATTTAGCTGAAAAGAAAAATCTTGCTTTCCTAACTCTTCTTCTGAAACTTCGTCTATCTCTTGCTTCTCTTCATTTTCTTCTGTTTTAATTTCAACTGTTTGTAACCCTTCCTCGTTAAGTCGGTAAACTCTTTCTGCTAATGTAATTGCACTTTCCATATTAGATGTCAGTATTAATACACCTTTTTTATTCTGCTTAAGATGGTTTAAAACATGAACCAATACTCGTTTCGTTTCTAAGTCAACATTCAAATCCGGCTCTTCAAAAAGATAAATACATGCATCCTGAATAATTGTTTTCCCATAATGAACCCGCTTTTGTTCAGACTCTGTTAATTTACTAATTGGCTTATCCTTCACTTCATGTAATTGTAGTTTTTCAATCAATTCTTGATGGTTGACCTTTGTTTGATATAGTTGTTCAATAAATCGAAAATACTCTTTTGTATTCATTCGTTCGTAAAGACCGTTACTCAATAGTTGTAGTCCTAACGCTTGAAAATACTTCACTTTATCTTCTAATGTAATTCCATTTAATTCGATGCTACCGTTATTAATTTTTTTATCTCCAACAATCATTTTTATTAACATCTGCCTAACATTTAAGGAGGAATGAATCGCTGCAACTTCCCCTTCTTGAATCGTTAAATGAAACGTCGAAAACAAGATGTGGTCACCTTGTCGATATTCTAGTTCTCTTAATTGAAGCATCTATCTCAGTCCCCTTTGAATCCCA
This sequence comes from Oceanobacillus kimchii X50, assembly GCF_000340475.1. Lineage (NCBI taxonomy): Bacteria > Bacillati > Bacillota > Bacilli > Caryophanales > Bacillaceae > Oceanobacillus > Oceanobacillus kimchii. The sequence continues at coordinate 425,918 of NZ_CM001792.1, read as the reverse complement.
ATTTTATGTATTCAGATGACAGAATTTATTTATTTTGTTACAGTTAATATGAAGTAAATAAATACGAAAAGCAACTACTAGGGGTGCCCAGTACTATGTGTGGGCTGAGAGGAAAGCACCTACTTTCCGACTCTTATGGACCTGATCTGGTTAATACCAGCGTAGGGAAGTAGTCAATAATTTTGATGATTACATTCTCAGTATACCAAAACCAGGTCCTTTAATTGGACCTGGTTTTTTGTTTGTTTTAGAAAGGAGAGATAAAGTGAAAAACACCCGCGTCTTAACATTGATGGCTGTCCTTGTTGCCATTGGAACGATTGGTTCACAGTTATTATGGTTCCCTGCTGGTGTCGCACGAGCGTATCCTGTTCAACATGCAGTAAATGTTATGGCAGCAGTGTTACTTGGTCCAGGACCTGCTGTTGGTGTTGCTTTAATGATTGGTTTACTTCGAAATCTCTTAGGGATAGGAACATTACTAGCTTTTCCCGGAGGAATGATTGGCGCTTTTTTTGCAGGGATACTTTATCGAAAATGGCGGCGTCATCGTTTAGCAGTAACAGGAGAAATACTTGGAACCGGGATTATTGGTTCTTTTCTTGCTGTTCCTTTTGCTAACTTTTTAATGGGATCGAGTGTTGGTGCGCTTGCATTTCTACCAGCATTCATCATTAGTAGTGTTTCAGGAGCGTCCATAGGTTGGTTTATTTTATCTCGAGTTCATAAAGTGAAACCAGAACTCTCACACACTCAGAGGAGAGATTACTCATGAAATTCTCAGAAGAACTAAGATTAGAAAACAAAGATATTTTTACACTTATAAAAAATCACCCGTTTGTAGAAGGGATAGGAAAGGGAATACTATCCGTAGATGCAGTTCGTCACTATGTTCAAGCGGATTATGCTTATTTAAATGGATTTATGAAAACTATTGGCTCAGCTATTGGTAATGCAAATCATCGTAACGACATCGCTTACTTTAGTGCTCTAATGCTGTTTTCATTACATGACGAAATCCAAGCCCATCTGTGTTTCTGTGAGTATATTAATGTAAACTACGAAGACTTACAAGGACAGCCATTACCTCCAACAGGAGATCATTATGTTAAACATATGATGTATCATGCCCAAACAGGAACTACAGGTGAAGCAATTAGTGCGCTTTTGCCATGCCCTTGGACGTATTATGAGATCGGAAAATATCTAAATGAAACGTGGCAAGTATCGGATAATCACCCATTTCAAATATGGATTCAATGTTATGCAAATACCAAACAAGATGTTGAGGAAATGTGTGAACGACTTGATGAACATGCGAGTCATGCTTCAGAAAAAGAAAAAGCAAGTATGAAAATTGCTTTCCGAAAGAGTTGTCAATTAGAATACTTATTTTGGGAAATGGCTATGTCTACTGAGGAGTGGCCGTCATTGAAGGAGGATATAAATAATGAATAATGTATCATGTGCATTAACGATTGCCGGCACAGACCCTAGTGGTGGAGCTGGAATACAAGCAGATTTAAAAACATTTCAAGAACTTCAAACATACGGCATGTCTGTCATTACTTCCGTAGTAGCTCAAAATACTACTGGTGTAACTTCCGTCCATCATATGCCAATCAATATGATTGAAGATCAACTTGAAGTTATAATAAAGGATATGCCTATTCATGCCCTTAAAACGGGAATGATTGCCAATAAACAAATGATGGAAATAATCTCCAAAAAAATTGAGAAAATGGATGCACCTTATGTTATGGACCCAGTTATGGTTGCAACAAGCGGTGACTCGCTAATAGATACAGAGGCCCGATCATTTTTAAGAGAATATTTGCTCCCCCAAACCGCACTAGTGACTCCTAATATTCCAGAAGCAGAATTTATTACTGGTCATTCTATTGAAACATTAGAAGACATGAAAGATGCGGCAAAACATATCGTTGATCATTTCAATGCGGATGCCGCATTAATAAAAGGGGGCCATATGAAAGCAGATGCAGTAGACTTTCTATATGATGGATCTGCGATGCATACATTTTCAGCTAAACGAATTAATACAAAAAACACTCACGGTACGGGTTGCACTTATTCTGCTGCTATAACTAGTTATCTCGCTAAGGGGTACTCCATGGTAGAGGCAGTTCAGAAATCAAAAGACTTTGTTACTGCTGCAATATCCCAATCGTTTGAGCTCGGTTATGGGAATGGGCCGACAAATCACTGGGCAATTCGGGAAAGATAAAGGAGAAACTAAGGAGAGGGAGATATATATGCAAGTCGATATTATTAAACAAGTTCGTGATACTAAACCACTTGTGCATCACCTAACCAATCAAGTAGTAATGAACTTCTCAGCTAATGGGTTACTTTCATTCGGCGGTTCGCCAATAATGGCAAAAGCGATAGAAGAAGCAGAACAAATTGCCGCAATTTCAAATGCCGTTTTAATTAACATCGGTACGTTAACTTCCATTGAATTGGAATCTATGATAGCTGCTGGAAAAACAGCAAATGAACATAATATTCCTGTATTATTAGACCCTGTCGGAGTTGCTGCCACTTCTTTTAGACGAAAAGCTATTGATAAAATTTTAGAGGAAGTTCGTCCCACTGTGATAAAAGGAAATGGTGGTGAACTAGCAAGTCTAGTTGATATCACACTCGAAGCAAAGGGAGTTGACTCCGTTGGTGACGGTAATTTAGATGAAATCGCGCAAAAAGTAAGTCGAAAATATAACACTGCCGTTATTGTTACCGGAGAAACAGATGTTATTTATGTGGATAATCATTTGATTCATAATGGTACAGGACATCATTACCTATCAACCATAACCGGTTCTGGTTGTTTATTAGGTTCGATTATTGCAGCATGTTTAACCACAAAAGCACCATTGAAAGACCAATTAATTACAGCGGTTTCGTTCTATGGACTTTCAGCTTCGTATGCAGCTAATCAAGAAAGTGTTCGTGGTCCAGGCAGTTTCTTACCTGTATTCATTGATTCTCTTTCAAAAATGCCACAAGACCTTACGAAAGGAGAATAAATGCTTATGAAATTCCAAAAAAATATGCTTCGGAAGTATTTTATTATGGGAAGTCAAAATTGCCATAGAGACCCACGAGAGATTTTACAAGAGGCAGCAGCTGCGGGAATTACTGCTTTTCAATTCCGTGAGAAAGGTAAGCATTCTTTAAAAGGCGCTGCAAAAGTTGAACTTGCAAAAGATTTAAAAGCTATTTGCCATGATTTTCAGATCCCTTTCATTATTAATGACGATGTTGATTTAGCAAAACAATTGGATGCAGATGGTATTCATGTCGGTCAGGATGATCAACCTGTAGAAGTTGTGCGGAAACAATTCCCAAATAAGATAATTGGATTGTCCATATCAACGAATAAAGAGTTGAATCATAGTCCATTAGAAATAGTCGATTACATTGGAGCTGGTCCAATATTTGCAACAAATACAAAAGAAGATGCTAAAAAAGCGGTTGGTCTTGAATGGATTCAAAATTTAAAAAAACAGCATCCTTCTCTACCAATAGTTGCAATTGGAGGAATTAATACTACAAATGCACAAGAAGTCATCCAAGCTGGAGCTGATGGTGTATCTTTTATTACAGCAATAACAGAAACAAATCATATTTTACAAGCAGTACAACGATTATAAAGTGAAGCCTACATTCAGTGGGGTTTTCGCTTTCTTCCTTTATTTTTTCTTGGATAAGCCCAATATTATAATTATGTATCCCAAATTGTGCTCTTATCCCATATGCTAATGTGATGAAACTTTGCATATGAGGAGGAAAATAATGGATTACTATAATAATCATCCATATCATCAGCAACCTCAACAAGATCAGAGACAAAATAATAACTTACCTGGTGATATGTTAAATCAGTATTTTAATCAACAGCGTGACGATTATAATCAACAGCAGTTCACTGGAACACCTTACGAAAGTTCAGAAGGATATCATGAAGTTGATGAGTCAGATGTGAATAATCCTTATGAATATTTCAATGACGATCCAAATACGCCTGGTCGAATATTCCCGGGTGGTGGATTCCCGGGTGGCCCGGGCGGCGGACCTGGTGGTGGATTCCCGGGCGGTGGATTCCCGGGGGGATTTCCTGGAGGAATTTTTGATGGATTCCCGGGTGGTGGATTCCCGGGCGGTGGCTTTCCCGGCGGTGGTGGCCAAGATGGGCAACAAGCTCCAACATCAGCTCCTCCTAGCTTCACACCAGAGAAACCAGCATTCCAAACTTTTGCAGTAGATCCTGGTGGAATTAGACGTTGTCTTTTCCGTTTCACTTACATTTGGCCAGAAAGAGGAAGAGGTTTTTGGTACTTCCCTACGTTCGTGGGAAGAAATTCTATTGCAGGTTTCCGTTGGAGTGGATTCCGTTGGGTGTACTTTGGAATGGATCTAGGTCGAATTGAATCATTTCAATGTTATTAACAACAAAGCCTTTTTAAGGAAAAATTAGTTTATATCAAAAAGACGGCCCTTATGAGACCGTCTTTTTGATATTTATTTTTTTAATCTTTATCCACTTTTTTATTCATTTCACGCTGCCATATTAACCCTTGTTCTAATGCCATTTTCTTTGCAATTTTTGGCGCATTCCACAATGGTGGTAACAACAAGAAAGATACAGGAACTGCAGTAATAACAATAGAATTTTGTATCGATGTAATACTGTCTTCCCCAATCGTTAAAATTACAGCTGTTGTAGCACCAAAGATGATTGCCCAGAACACACGTAACCAACGTTTCGGGTTATCATGACCCGATAATGTCGCAGCGACTGTATATGACATCGTATCCGTAGTAGTAGCTACAAATATAATCGATACTAATAAAAATCCTACTCCAAATATAACTCCCATAGGTAATTGATCCGTTATTGCCATAACAGCTGCAGGCATTCCCCCCTCTGTTAAAGCATTGGAAACAGAACCTGGGTTTTCATTTTCAAAGAATATCCCCGTTCCTCCTACAACAGAGAACCAGAAATTTGTAACTAATGGTGCAACAACGGATACCGCAATAATTAGTTCACGAATTGTTCGACCCCTGGAAATACGGCTTATAAATACAATAAGCATTGGAGCATAGCCAATAAACCAACCCCAGAAAAATATCGTCCAACCAGATAACCAACCTTCATCTCCACGAAACAAATTCATTGTAAAGAAATTTTGTAAATGAGCCCCTGTTCCACCGATAAAAGCATCAATAATAAATGTTGTTGGACCAATTAGAAATACAAGTAATGCTAGAAGAATCGTAAATTGTACATTCCAATTACTTAAATGATAAATTCCTCTATCTACGCCTGTCGCAGCAGATATTGCAGCAACTGTGACTAATCCAAGCACTACTAACATACTTATCACAAGTGTATTGGGTACTCCAAATAAATGATTTAATCCATAAGAAATCTGTAACCCTAGAAATCCTAATGGGCCAAGTGTACCTGCTACTGTTGCTATAATTGAAAAGCTGTCTGCAAGTGTTCCGACAACACTCTTTTCAAAAATTTTTTCACCAAATATTGGGTATAGTAATCCTCTAGGTTTTAATGGATATCCTTTGTGATAATGGACGTACATCATGACTACCACTGCTAAAGTACCGAGAATCGCCCATGCAAGGAACCCCCAATGAACAAAAGCTTGAGCCATTGCACCGTCTAAATAGTTAAACTCTCCACCACCAAACAAAGGTGGTGTATCCATATAATGATACATCGGTTCAGCAGCTGCCCAGAAGACACCGCCACTCGCGAGTAATGTCACCAAAATCATACTTACCCAACCAAAATAACTATACTTTGGTTTATCCATTTTCCCTAAACGAACTTTTCCATATTTTGATACGGCTAATCCTAGTCCGATTAAGAAATTAAGTAATAGTAATATTTGCCAATATGCCCCGAACCAATCTGAGGAATAAGTAAATAAAGTATTTACCCACTCTCCAACTTTCTCCTTACTTAATAATGAAAGGATGATAAATAATATTAAAAAACCGCCGCTTATATAAAAAACGGGCCAATCGAGTTCCTTTTTATTTTTGGATCTCACGTTTTACCTCCTGTTTTTTACAGCAAGTCGCCTAAAGTTAGTAGTATAAACTGTTCTTAAAGACCGTTGGATGGATAAATGAAAACAGAGAAAACGTGAATCACAACAGAATTCCACCAACTTGCTCATTTATTAAACACAGTTTTTAATTATAGTTTTTTATTTTTGTTCATACAAATAATATCCCCTATAGTTTCTCGTTAAATACAGAAGGAAAGAGAAGAATTAGAATAAAATCTTCCCTCAAATCACTTTATTTACACCAAAATAAAAGAATCCTGCAATTTTTAGCAGAATTCTTTTTATAAATGGATTAATTTTAAAATCTGTTCGAAGCATGGATAAATTATGCACGAATAAAATATCTTCATTTATGAATTTATAATGTGATCAACTGTGTTTTCAACTTCATCCCGTGATATTTTTTCTTTCCCTTTTTTCAATGCGTCCAATGTTTTTTGCGCAAGTGCTAATGGAATACGACAGAATAACAAAATATTCTTTGTGGAAATTTGTTCCATATATTGATCTCCCATATGTAAATTCATCTCTGCATATTCAAACATTTCTTTTTTAGTCCAATCATCCGGGAAGAAACCTACTCCGCGTTCAGCATCTTCATCAATATTCCTTAATATATTGACAGCTTGTAATCCTCGACCGTACCCAATAGCTAACTCACGATCTGTTTCTGTTCCATCATACCATTGCCAAATATCTGATAGCATGACACCGACTAGCCCAGCCACATAATACGTATATTCATCTAAGTCTTCTTTGGTGTTTACTTCCCAGTCTCTAGCTACCCATTTTGCCATTCCTTCCGCCATCTCACTAGTAGAAGCCTTAACTTTCGTAACAATATTTGAAGGGCAATAAAGCAACCAATCATTTAATCTAATTGTTACTTCTGGGAGAATATTACGATACGGATCAATTAATGATTGGTAAGCAACATTATCAAACGATTCCGCTTGTAATAATCGACTTGTTTGGATTAGTAATTCCTGCTTACTAGAAGAATCCAAAGCTTCATGATCTTCCATTTCATCAATCGCACGCATACAAAGGTATGCTGAACCAACTGTTTTCCTTAATGTTTTATTCAGCAGCTTTATTGGAATGTAAAATGTTCGACTAGTTTCTTTGAGTACCTTCATTGCTTCTTTATCTAATGTTGCTTGATTACTCACCAAAGACTCCTCCTTGTCCGATTCATGCGATATTACAAGTATAACAAATACAACACTTTTTTTCCTTTTTAACTGTGCTGTGTAAAAAATTTGTAAATAAATACTATTCTCTTGTACTTCTGTAAAAATAAGTCTACGATAGTCATGTTGCGAAATTTTATGTAAGGCTGTGTTAATATGGATAAACGAGTGTATCTATTAATGACCATTTCCTTTGTAGTTGGAATGGTAGAATTAATTATAAGTGGTATTTTAGATTTAGTAGCAAATGATCTTGATGTTACGATGGGACAGGCTGGATTGCTTATTACCATCTTTTCACTTGTATTTGCAGTATCAGCACCAATTTTATTATTTCTAACGGCTTCAATTGAACGAAAAAAATTAACATTAATAGCTTTAAGTACTTTTTTTATTGGTAATTTAATTGCTGTATTTAGTTTTTCCTATACAATGCTATTTATAAGTAGAATTGTCTCTGCAGCAAGTGCTTCGATACTTATTGTGCTTTGTATCATGATGGCATCATCCATTGTTCAACCCGAATACCGCGGGAGAGCTATTGGAATTGTTAGTATGGGCGTAAGTGGTTCATTAGTGTTTGGTATCCCCTTTGGTTTAATACTTGGAGAAGCATTCGGATGGAGAGCACCATTTGTACTCATAGCAATATTAACCGTTTTATCAATGATAGGCGTATATTTCTTTATGACGAGGATTTATACATCCGAAAAACCTTTACCATTACAAACCCAGCTTAAAATGCTTAGTAGCAAATCCGTTTTATTCGCATTACTAACTACCTTATTTGTATTGGCTGGACATACTACATTGTATGCTTACTTAAACCCTTTCGTTAGTGAAACGATGGATATGAATGGTTTCTGGCTTAGTGTTGTCTATTTTGCTTTTGGAATCGCTGCAGTTAGTGGCGGTGGTGCTGGCGGAGCTTTATCTGATCATTTTGGTCCGAAACGTACTATTCTTACAGTGATTACGCTCTTTATTTTAGCGATTATCTCATTGCCTTTTGCTACATTTAATATAATTATCTTCTTTGTTGTATTAATTATTTGGGGCATGATGAGCTGGGCAGTGTCACCACCAATCCAAAGCTTATTAATTGAAACTGCACCTAAAAATGCAGATATATTAGTAAGTCTAAATAATTCTGCATTACACTTCGGAATAGCAATTGGTTCATTTATAGGTAGCTTTGTCATTGAAAAGTCTCATGTACAAGCAAATGCATATGTAGGAGGAGCAATTGTATTTATCGGTCTTATCGTATCGATTATTGCTTTAAAAGGATATAAAGATAAACAATCGGCTGTTTCTTAGTATTAATCAAAAAGCAAGGAGAAGTTGAGGCATATCAAAAAGTTTTGCTAAAAGACTTATGATAGATAGAATAAGCTTGAGAAATATACGGAGACTCCTTTAAAATCAAAAATCGATTTTCTGCATGCGATGCAATGCTGCCGGGGACTTCCTTGTCCTATAGGAAAGAGGCCTAGGCGAGACCCAGATGCATAAGCATCCGGAGGCTCGCCACCCGCCTTAGGATAAGGGTAGTATATTTCTGAAGCAGGGTTTCAAAGCCTACTCATTCGGATTTATCTTTTGCCTAAATGCCTTTGTCCCAATCTCTCTATAATACTTCTCAATAACTTCAAGAGCTTTTTCTATGATTTGTTGAGAAACGCCAACGAATGTTCTTAGTTATATGCCATCTTTTCTTCTACGTTTTCGAAATAATAAAATACTTCCTAGCCCAAAAGCTAAACCAATAGTTCCCCCAGTTTCTGTACTTCCGAAAAAATAACCAAGTATACAACCGATTGCTAAACAAACAAGAAATATTGCTCCAATCACTGCTTCTCTCATCTGCTTTCCTCCTACTCTCTTTCTATTAGTGTATTAACACAACATTTATTTGTTAATTTCAAATAATTCACTATTGCCATACATTGGTTTTCGTGTTTAAATGTATTCAATATATCATCGTAGAGGGGTGAAAGTGTGAAAGATAAAGTATCTGTTGGTTTATTAGGTTTAGGAGTTGTTGGGTCTGGTGTTATTCAATTAATTAACGATCATCGTGAAAAATTAACTCATCAACTTGGTTGCGAAGTAGAAGTTTCAAAAGTGTTGGTAAGAAATTTAGATAAAGCAAGGAATATACATATTAATGATGATTTGCTCACGACAGATCCGAGTGATGTATTAGATCATTCATCTATCGATATTATAGTAGAAGTAATGGGTGGCATTGACCAGGCAAAAGAATATATTTTACGTGCCTTTAAAAATAAAAAACATGTAGTATCTGCGAATAAAGATTTAGTCGCATTACATGGTCCTGAGTTACAAGCTGAAGCAACAAAAAATCGTTGTGACTTCTATTATGAGGCAAGCGTTGCTGGAGGTATTCCTATTCTAAGAGGGATTACGGAAGGATTATCCACTGACCATATTCAACGTGTCATGGGAATTGTGAATGGTACAACAAACTACATTCTAACGAAAATGGATGAAGATGGCATGAGTTATGAGGACGCTCTATCAGAAGCACAACGGTTAGGATTTGCGGAAGCCGACCCTACTTCAGATGTTGAAGGCTTAGACGCTGCACGAAAAATGGCCATCCTCGGTCGACTTGCTTTCTCAACTCCTGTTGAATTAAGCGATGTAGAAGTAAACGGCATTCGAGGAATAGAATTAGAAGATTTACGTTACGGAAAGCAACTCGGTTATACAATGAAACTTATTGGTTTTGCGAATTTTAACGATCAAGAGCTGGAAGTAAATGTACAACCCACTCTCTTATCAAAAAATCACCCATTATCTAGTGTAAAGAACGAATACAACGCTGTTTATGTATATGGCGAGGCAGTAGGTGAAACCATGTTTTATGGTCCTGGAGCCGGTAGTTTACCAACTGCTACAGCAATACTATCTGATGTCAGTGCAGCAATAAAAGGACTTCGTCTCGGTGTATCTGGCAATCAATCAAATGAAATGCAGTTCTCTAAAACTTTAACACCAGTCAATAAACGGCATAGCCAATATTATGTTCGACTTTATGTAAAAGATGAAACTGGTGTACTTTCTAAAATATCATCATTATTCCATGAACAAGATATAAGCTTCCAACGTATTGTACAGACGCCTGTAAATGAGTATGAGTCAGCTGAAATTGTCGTCGTAACTCATGATACATCTTTATCCAATTTCCAACATACGTTAGAGAAGTTGCGAAGTTTTGAAGCAGTTATTGAAGTCAAAAGCTATTATAAAGTGGAAGGGGAAGTGATGTAATGACTTGGCAAGGATTATTAAAGGAATATGCGGAATTATTACCAGTCACCGACCAGACACCACCATTAAGTCTAATGGAAGGAAACACTCCTTTATTGTCTTTTCCAACTTTATCAAGGGAATTGGGAATAGAGTTATACGGAAAATTTGAAGGCTTAAACCCAACTGGCTCGTTTAAAGATAGAGGTATGGTCATGGCAGTTGCAAAAGCAATAGAGGAAGGCAGCAAATCAATTATTTGTGCTTCTACCGGAAATACATCAGCTGCAGCTGCAGCCTATGCTGCTAGAGCTGGTATACGCGCAATTATTGTCATCCCTAAAGGAAAAGTTGCTCTAGGAAAATTAGCTCAAGCAGTCATGTACGGTGCAGAGATTGTTGAGATAGACGGTAATTTTGATGAGGCACTACAAATGGTTCGTAAAATCAGTGAAAAATCAGCCGTTACATTAGTTAACTCTGTTAATCCATATCGAATTGACGGACAAAAAACTGCCGCATTCGAAGTCTGCGATCAATTAGGTTCGGCTCCTGATATTCTTGCTATTCCAGTAGGTAATGCGGGAAATATTAGTGCATATTGGAAAGGGTTTAAAGAATATAACGAAAAATATCAATCAGGATTACCAAAAATGATGGGATTTGAAGCAGAAGGTGCTGCAGCTATCGTAAAAAATAAAGTCATTGAGCAACCAGAAACAATAGCCACTGCCATTCGTATAGGTAACCCAGCAAGCTGGGAGCTTGCCTTAAATGCAAAAGAAGAATCGAATGGTAGTATTGGGTATGTAACGGATGATGAGATCGTAAATGCATTCAAACTACTTCCACAAAAAGAAGGTATTTTTGCAGAACCAGGTTCAGCAGCATCTATAGCTGGTGTGATCCAACAAGTTAAAAGTGGGAGTATTCCAAAAGGAAGTAAAGTTGTTGCTGTATTGACTGGTAATGGATTAAAGGATCCACAAACTGCAATCGATCAATTATCGATTGATCCTGTTAACTTACCAAACAACGAAAAAGCAGTTATGGACTATCTTGAAGAGCTGATCACATCATGAAGCCTTTCCGTATCTCTGTTCCAGCAAGCAGTGGTAATGTTGGCCCTGGTTTTGATTCAACAGGGCTTGCATTAGGCTTATATTTACACCTCAATGTACTGGAGGCAAATAGCTTACAATTTTATTCTGACGGTGAGTCCATTTCTACAGAAAACCACTTTATATGGAATATTGCAGAACATATTGCTCATAAACATGGTATTACTCTACCAGCTTGTAAAGTACAGGAAGCAAACGATATTCCTTTGGCTCGCGGTTTAGGAAGCAGCGCTTCTGCTATTGTTGCAGGTATCGAGCTTGCCAATCAATTAGGAAATCTACATTTAACACCGGAACAAAAATTACAATATGGTACGGAGATTGAAGGGCATCCTGATAATGTTGCACCTTCTATATATGGCGGATTAATCATTTCAACGGTATTTGAAGAGAAAATTGAACATATTCAGTTGAAAGACATTGATGTCGATATTGTTGCCTATATTCCAAATGTAGAATTAAAGACTTCCGTCTCGAGAAATTGCTTACCTGATAGCTACAAACGAGATTATGCAGCTAAAGCAAGCGCCATTAGTAATTTAACTATAGCTGCCTTATACAGTAAAGATTATAAGTTAGCGGGGAAATTAATGGAAGAAGATCTCTTTCATGAGCCTTTTCGCTCGGAACTAATTCCTAACTTCTCTTATATTCGAGAGGAAGCTAAAAAACATGGTGCATTTGGCACTATCTTAAGTGGAGCGGGACCAACTATGCTATCAATAACTTCAAAAGGAAAAGGTGCAACGTTACAACGCTATATGTCTAATTTGTCTTTATTAGCGGATTACCAAATTAATTACATACCTATCGACTATCAAGGTATCACCATTCAAGATTAAGTTGAGGTTGGATCATAACTAAAATAATTACTATATGTATGTATTCGAAAAAAGATTCTGAGGATTTCCCTCAGAATCTTTTAACTTTACTGTTCAATCGTAACATCTTTTAATAACAACATTTTTGTGGGTAACATTTCTAGGTTGTTTACACTTTCATGTACACCCATTAAATAATCTTTATGCATAAGATAAACTACCGGAGCTTCCTCTACTAGTATCTCTTGCGCACGCTGATATTTATTGAATCGCTCTTCCTCATCAATCTCTGTGAGACCCTCATCTAGCAGTTGATCCAGCTCGTCATTTTGCATAAATGTACGATTCCCAGAAGGTCCAATGTTATCTGAGTGGAATAATGGCGCGATACCATTATTCGCTTCTGCTGTACTATTTGACCATCCTAAGATGAACATATCGTGGTTACCTTTTCCTATTTCCTCCAGGTATGCTGCCCATTCAAATACTTCAATATCTATAGAAATCCCTATAGCTTTTAGTTGCGCCTGGACATTCGTAGCAATATCTAAACGCTCTCTCGTTTCATTCGTCCATATAGTTGCAGAAAAACCATCTGGATAACCAGCTTCTGCTAATAATTCTTTTGCTTGTTCAACATCATATTCTAATCCAGTTAGATCTTCATCATAATCAGCAACTCCAGGAGCTAGAGGACCAATCGCTTTTTTCCCATAACCATTTGCGATTCCATCAATGATCTCATCTTTATTAATTGCCATCGAGATAGCTTGGCGAACAAGCTTATCATCAAATGGTTCTTGTTCCATATTAAAACCTAAATAATCTAAAGAAACACTACCTTGTTGATTTACAAACATTTCCTCTGATTGCTCTAATTGCTCTACATCAGATGCACTAAGCGGATTCGATATATGTGAATCACCAGTTTGTAGTTCTGCGATTCGTGTTAGGTCCTCAGATACAACTTTAAATGTAACTGTATCTATATTAGCCGTTCCATCCCAATAATCCTCATTTTTCACTAAACGAATGTATTGCCCTGTATTCCATTCATCAAATTTAAAATAACCTGTCCCAATTGGATTTTCATTGATTACAGAACCTGGATTTTCACCATTCTCCATAGCTGCATAATCTTCTTCGATTAGTTTTGGAGAAATCATGGATCCAACTGGATGTGTTAAATTAGAAGGTAGTCCAGAAATTGGGTACTCTGTTTTAAATTGAACGGTATATTCATCCACAGCTACAACTTCTTCCACTCCATCTAATAAATAGGAATGAGGCGCAGCTACTTCTGGATCTAACATTCGTTCGATATTGGCTTTGACAGCTTCCGCATTAAATGGTTCGCCATCATGAAAAGTTACACCTTCTTGCAGTTCAAATTGCCAGGTATTATCATCCACTGTTTCCCAGCTTTTAGTCAAGCTAGGTTGTAAGTTCATATCGCTATCGTGTTTCACTAACTTTTCAAAAATATTGTATTGTACATCAAAGGAAGGTACATCATTTACTCCTGCAGGATCTAAAGCAACCGCATCAGAAACAGTTGCAATCACCAAATCTCCACCTTCTTGTTGATCCTGTCCATCCCCATTTCCTTCTGCTCCAGATTCATCTGGTTCACTAGCACAACCAACTAAAATAAATCCAATTACAACCATACTAAAAATAAGCCAGATACTTCTTTTTCCCACTTGAAATTCCTCCTTGTTTTATCATGTTGATTAAATTGTCAAAAAATGATGAAAATATTAATTTTAAATATACACAAATAATAATAGATTGACAATGTATTTGAAGGAATTTTCTTTCAATTGGAAAATATTGCGTTATTTATCCAACCATTGGTCCATAAATTCTACCGTTTTCTTATTCATCAGCACATGATTTTCGAGTTTTTCCGTTTGATGCCCTTCATCTTCAAAAATAATTAACTCAACATCTTTTCCTTGAGACTCTAAATCTTTAGTAAGCTGTTCAGCCTCTGAAACTGGTACACGAGTATCATTCTTCCCATGAAAAATAAGTAATGGTACTTGAATCTTTTCTGTATGATTCAATGGTGCAATTTCTTCAAAGAAATCACTATCATGCTCCAACGAACCATATTCCTGTTCACGTAGTCTTCGTCTCCATGGACCGGTATTTTCTAAAAACGTGCGAAAATGGCTGATACCTACAATATCTACTGCTGCAGCCCATACCTTAGGATAATGCGTAATAGCAGCTAATACCATAAATCCACCGTAACTTCTCCCCATAATTCCAACACGATCCCTGTCTGTTTGATGTGTTGATACTAAATCTTTTACAAGATAGTTTAAATCCGCCACAGCATCCATTCTTTTCCGAATATCATCTAGTTGAACATACTTTCTACCATATCCCATGCTCCCTCTAACATTAGGAGCTGCAATTGTATATCCTAATGCAGCAAGGTACTGAATCACGGGGTTATACTCATTGCGAATTTGACTTTCAGGCCCACCATGGACATATATCATTACAGGTTGATTTGTTCTTTTCTCTCCATATAGAAAATAAGGAACTTCTAATCCATCAAACGAAGAAAAATGACAGACCTCAGGTTCCATCCACAGGTGACCAACTTCAGGACTTTCACCAATATGCGTTAATCGCTCTGATTCATCGTCTATTATATCTACTTTCCATATGTCACCTGGTAATGTAGAACTCGTTACTCCTACTAATAGTTCTCGATCATTTATCCATTGTAATGATTGATAGACTCCAACTGGTACATCTTTAATATTTGTTACTGCGTTTTTTTCTAAAGAATAGATTCCTAATTGTGAACTTCCACCTTCATTTAGTGAGAATGCAAGATACTGTTCATCAACAGATATCTTTACTTCCTCAATGTCCCATTGTTCACTTTTATAGATAAATTCTAATAAATTCGGTTTTTCAAGATCGAACTTTGCAATTGCTAAAGTGTCTCTGCCTTCATCTGTTACAACATATCCTGACATATTATCTTTTGTTATCTGAACAGAATGGTATCTAGCTGGGACATTTACATTACCAATTGGCGTCGTCTTTCCTGATTCAAGATTTAGAATATGTAATTGATTATCAATATTAGAAACAGCGTACGAAAAAATAATACCTTTACCATCTGCCGTCCAAATTAATGGAGTACAATTTGTTTCCGATTCAAACACAGTGACTTCTTCTTTTGTTTCAATATCTAATGTAAAAATATCAAAATATCCAGGATTTCTCCTATTGCTTGCGTAAGTGATTTTGCTCCCATCTGGAGACCAACCACCAAATTGGTGAAAATGCTCAGGAGACAGTACTAACTCTTCTATTGTGTTTCCTTTGTCTGATGTTAAATAGAATTGTTGCTTTTCGTTCCCTTCAAAGTCAGAGGCTAGTATTGTGTGCTCCCCAGAAGGAGAATGATAAACCTGTAATACTCTATCCTTTAACTCATGAAAAGCAGAGACTTCTCCACTTTCATCTATCTTCCATACTTGTGGTCTTCCCGTAAGATTTGCCAAAAACGTAAAGCCCCTATTCTTCCCAATTTTTCTAGGTTGGTATGCACCTTTTGCATTCAAGAATGACAATAACTTGTTTTCATCTTGTTTTTTTGACATGTTGACACCTCCATGTTGAATATTCTAATTTTTTGTTGTATTTTTAAAACTATTAATATAACAATAAAGTATAGATGAAATAAACTAATAAATCAATTTCATCATACGTCTTATAGGGGGGAGAAACCATGATTGCTATAACTGGATCAACGATATGGAACGGAAACGAGGATGTACTGGAAGGATACACAATACTTATTAAAGACAGAAAAATTGAGCGAATCTCGAAAAACATTACCATACCATCTAACTATCAAACTATTGATGGAAATGGACTAACCATTACACCAGGACTTATTGACGTACATACACATTTAGGCGTTTCTGAAGAGGGCGTTGGCAAAGAAGGTGCTGACTTTAATGAAACTTCGAGCCCTACATCTCCTGAAGTTCGTGCGATTGATGGAATCAATCCTCGAGAATATGGCTTTGAAGTAGCTAGAGAATCAGGCATTACTACTGTCCAAGTAATGCCTGGGAGTGCAAACGTCATCGGTGGTGAAATGTCAGTGTTAAAAACAACTGGCTCTGTTATTGACGAGATGGTCATTCGTTCAACTTCAGGTATGAAGGCTGCTACTGGAGAGAACCCTAAAATTTTCCACGGGTCTAAAGGAAAAATGCCTACTACCCGTATGGGAGTAGCAGCTACAATAAGACAGAAATTATTTGAAGCAAAATACTATTCGAACAATAGCAACGCTTCATTTGATCTTGGATTGGAACAATTAGCAAAAGTTATAAATAAAGAAATTCCGCTACGTGTTCATGCACATCGTGCAGATGATATCGTGACCGTATTAAGGCTAAAAAAAGAATTTGACATCGATGTAACGATTGAACACTGTACAGAAGGACACTTTATTGCCGATTATATTGCAACACATGATGTCATGGTTTCTGTAGGACCGACGATGTCTACAAGATCTAAAGTGGAGTTAAAGGATAAAAATTGGAAAACCATCAAGACATTGACAGATGCTGGGATTTCATGTTCTATAACTACCGATCACCCAGTTGTCGGTATTGAGTATTTATTAACTAGCGCCATTCATGCAATTAAAAATGGACTTACCGAACAACAAGCATTAAAAACAATCACTTCGAATGCTGCTAAACACCTAGGTGTAGATAATCGTGTAGGTTCATTAGAAGCCGGAAAAGATGCTGATTTTCTTCTATGGGACGGGAACCCATTTGACTTACAAACTAGTTTACTTGATGTCTATATCGACGGAACCAAAGTATCATAAAACAAAAATTTCATTCAGTGGGGGCGCTTATTTTTTTGATTAAATACTTCTTCTTACTCAGCCCCTTTTTAACTTAGCCTATTGCAATTATTTAGCTAAAATAGTAAACTAACAACAACTTAGTTAATTAATTTAATTAAGTCTATAGAAATTAACATTTATTTGAGGAGGGTTTTTATTGAAATCTATAATTCAATTACAGCAATTATTTTCTTCCATTTTTAACACTACTCAACAACCACGTATATTCTTTTCGCCCGGCAGAATCAATTTAATAGGTGAACATACAGATTACAACGGTGGTCATGTCTTTCCTGCAGCCATTAATATGGGAACGTATGCATTAGCTGCCAAACGCAGTGATAATAAACTAAACATGTACTCTGCTAATTTCCCTGATGAAGGAATTATCGATTGTGATCTTTCCAATCTTGCATATCATGAACATCATCGTTGGGCTAATTTCCCAAAGGGAATGTTTCATTACTTAATGAACGCTGGTTACGAAATCCGTACTGGTGCGGATATATTATTTTATGGCGATATCCCAAATAGCGCAGGATTATCCTCTTCTGCATCATTAGAATTAGCTACTGGTACAGTATTTGAAGGATTGTATAACAAAAAAATAGATCGACTTGAAATGGTAAAAATAGGACAAAAAGTAGAAAATGAATATATTGGTGTAAACAGTGGTATCATGGATCAATTTGCAGTTGGTATGGGGAAGAAAAACCATGCGATTCTATTAAACTGTGACACTATGCAATATTATTACGCTCCTCTTCCCTTAGATGGTTATAATTTTATAATAATCCATACAAATAAAGCCCGTACATTGGCTGGATCTAAATATAATGAACGGCGTTTACAATGTGAAAACGCACTACAAGATCTCCAATCTAACTTGAATATTGATTCATTAGCAGATTTAACTACAGATACTTATGAAGCAAATAAACACCTTATTCGTGATCCAATTTATCGAAAGCGAGCCAAACATGTAGTTTATGAAAACGCTCGTACTCTACAAGCTCTTGAAAAACTCAAACAACATGACCTAAAAGCATTCGGACAATTAATGAAGGAATCTCACATTTCATTACGTGATGATTATGAAGTAACAGGAAAGGAACTCGATACAATTGTGGAAGCTGCTTGGGAACAATCCGGTGTGATTGGAGCAAGAATGACTGGCGCAGGTTTTGGAGGTTGTGCAATTGCCATTGTGAAGACTAGTCAGAAAGAACAATTTCAACAACAGGTTCAACAAATCTATCAAGAAAGAACTGAGTTAGATGCTACTTTTTATACCGTCACGATGCATGATGGTGCAAAAGAAATCACTAAAGGAGTGAAGGCATGAGTGTATTAGTTTTAGGGGGTGCGGGGTATATTGGCTCTCATGCAGTTTATCAGCTTATCGAAGAAGGTCATCAAGTCATTGTTATTGATAATTTAATCACAGGACATAAGAAGGCCATTCATAAGAATGCTACTTTTTATAATGGAGATATTCGTGACTTACATTTTCTCCACACCGTCTTTGAAAAAGAAGATATCGAAGCTGTTTTTCATTTTGCAGCTAGTTCACTTGTAGGTGAATCGATGGAACAGCCACTAAACTACTTTGATAATAATGTCTATGGGACACAGCAAGTTCTAAAAGCGATGGTTAAAGCGCATGTAGACAAAATTATATTTTCATCTACTGCAGCAACCTATGGCGAACCAATCTCTATTCCTCTTACAGAAGACATGCCCGCTATACCCACTAGTCCTTACGGGGAATCAAAACACATGATGGAAAAGTTGATGCGTTGGGCAGAAAAATCACATGGTATCAAATATGTTTCTTTACGCTACTTTAATGTTGCTGGGGCAAAAGAAAGCAGCGAAATTGGCGAAGATCATCACCCTGAAACCCATTTAATTCCAATCGTTTTACAAGTGGCTTTAGGACAACGAGAAAATATCACGATTTTTGGTGATGACTATGACACTTCTGACGGAACCTGTGTAAGGGATTATGTTCATGTAGAAGATTTAATTGATGCACATCTGCTTGCATGGAATTATCTAAATCAAGGTGGTAATAGCCTTATTTGCAACTTAGGTAGTAATAATGGATTTTCTGTAAAAGAAATAATCGAGACAGCAAGAAAAGTTACTGGCAAAAACATACCAATAAAAACTGGTGTACGGCGTGCTGGAGACCCGAGTAAATTAATTGCCAGTGCATCTAAAGCCCAAAATCAACTTCATTGGCATCCAAAAAGAACTTCGATTGAAAAAATTATTATCGATGCCTGGAATTGGCATGTAAATCACCCGAACGGTTATGGAAAGGAAGATTAAACAATGATTTTTTCATTGATTTCTGGACTACTTAAACAAAGCATAGAAAAAAATTTAATCTTAGAAGAGGACCGAATTTATGTTAAAAATCAAGTCCTCCACCTTTTAAAATTAGAGTCTTCTCCACAAATCATACGTCCAAAGGAAGATACTATACCAAACTTACTAGATCATATTATAGAATATGCAGTAAATGAAAAGATCATAGACAATGTTTTGGATGAAAAAGAAATACTCACTGCCGATATTATGAATTGTTTTTTATCAAAACCATCTGAAATAAGAAATAAATTTCAACAATACTATTTGAAATCTCCTAAAGCTGCTACAGACTATTTTTATGAATTAAGTAAGAACAGCAATTATATTCAAATGAATCGAATCAACAAAAATATTTCTTTTAAAGTGGATACTGAATATGGAGTTATGGATATAACTATTAATTTATCAAAACCTGAAAAAGAACCAGAACAAATTAAGCGAGAGAAAGAGAATCATTCCCATGTTAATTACCCAAAATGCCTTCTCTGTATTGAAAATGAAGGGTATGGAGGACGTATTGGGCATCCAGCCAGATCAAACCATCGCATTATACCAGTAATACTTCAAGATGAAACATGGTATCTACAATACTCTCCATATGTCTATTATAATGAGCATTGTATTTTATTATCAGAAAAGCATCGAGATATGAAAATTAATCAAGATACGTTCTTTCGCTTACTTACGTTTACAGAGAAATTCCCACATTATTTTATCGGTTCAAATGCCGATTTACCAATTGTAGGAGGCTCTATATTGAGCCATGACCATTATCAAGGTGGCAACTACGAGTTTGCTATGCCAAATGCCGTAGATGACTTTACATTTGAACTGAATGCTTTTCCAACCGTAAAGTCCTCAATCATTAAATGGCCAATGTCAGTGATTCGACTAAAGGGTGAAAAAAAGGAAGAGATTATCAAAGCTGCCGAATTCATCAGAGAAAAATGGAAGTATTATACGGATGAAGAAGCAAACATCCGAGCATTCACTGATGACACACCGCATAATACAATCACACCTATTGCAAGAAAACGACAAGATCAATTTGAACTGAATCTCGTCCTGAGAAATAATCGCACTGACGAGACGCATCCAATGGGTATCTTCCATCCCCACGAAGATGTTCATCATATAAAAAAAGAAAATATCGGTTTAATTGAAGTAATGGGATTAGCTGTTCTGCCGCCTAGGCTAATTAACGAACTAAAAGAAATAAAAGAATTTATCGCTGGCAACACTACATCCGTAACATTATACCATCAGGAATGGGCCAATGAACTAAAACAGAAATATACAAATCTATCCGATGCGAATGAGTTAGATATAGTTATTAAACAAGAACTAGGAAATAAATTCGTTAAAGTATTACAAGATGCAGGTGTATGTAAGAACCGTGATGATTTTAATCGCTTTATCGACTATATGAATAGCTGACAAACCAAAAATAGTTTTATAAAATAAGTTTACTACATGTATTCATGAGGAGAATACTATGAATCTACTATTAGAACAATATCAATGGGTGCAAAAAACCAGAGAAATACTATTTAAATACTGTGAGACGATGTCATTCGAGGACTATAAGGTAGAAATTGATGGGGATTCTATCTGTAGTTTACATGCTCACGTAGCAGATTGTTATCATGTATGGCTAGGTAATCGAGCAATGGGAAAATCACTTCCTTCTATAGATGGTGCATCGATTCAAGACGTAAAGGAGATGCGTATAGTTTATA
This sequence comes from Oceanobacillus kimchii X50, assembly GCF_000340475.1. NCBI lineage: Bacteria > Bacillati > Bacillota > Bacilli > Caryophanales > Bacillaceae > Oceanobacillus > Oceanobacillus kimchii. Next base: position 404,355 of record NZ_CM001792.1, on the reverse strand, counting down.
CAGAAACGGACCGTCTCGTAGAACAATTTTTAACAGAGTTTAATGAAAACTGGGATAAAGAAATTCCTGTTATCTTTCGTAACGGAGACAAAGCAACATTTACAACACTTTGGCTATATACCCACACCGTTACACATGAATTTCATCATAAAGGCCAGATCGTTAAATTAGGTAGAAGGCTCGGATATATTCCACCCGATACCGATCTGATTGAGAAATAATAAATTAAAAGCGTATGAATTCACATTTGATGTGAACTCATACGCTTTCCCTATGCTTGTTGGTCAAATAACTCTACTAATACTAAGGAAGCCGCACCATACATCGTTGCATCATCCCCTAGTTCAGATACTACAATTTGTGTATTCTTCGCCCTTTCTGTTAACACTCTTTTTTCTACTGTTTGAATCAAAGATGGAAGTATAAATTGTTTACTTTTCATAACGCCCCCACCTAGAACAATCCTCTCTGGGTTCAAGGTATGGATAACATTAACAATTGCTATTCCCATAATTTCTCCTGTGTTTTCCAGATGTTCCATTGCTTGCTTCTCTCCATCAATTGCTTGTTCATATATATCTGCAGCAGTTAGAGCTTCTTTAGTATGAAACTTATTCGAAAACCGACTAGCAATTGCTGGACCACTGGCATAAGATTGAAAGCAACCTCGATTGCCACAAGAGCAAATATCCCCTTTCAAATCAATTGTCATATGCCCTACTTCTCCAGCAATATCCTGCGCTCCATGTAACAGTTCTCCTTTAATTACAATACCTGCACCTACGCCATTACCAAAATTAATCGCCAGCATACTATCTGTATCACTATGTTCACCAAACCATGCTTCTCCTAGTGCCATTGCTCGTGCATCATTTTCCACTTTTACCATATATGGAAATACTTCCTCTAAACGAGATTTTATCGGAATATCATGTAAATGAAGGTTTGGTGCAATTAATGATGTTCCGGTGTCCACATCGACCACACCATGCATGGCTACACCAATACCAATGATTTTTGATGTATTAATGTATTTATCATTGACTACAGACTGTATAGAGGACACTAGTAACGCAAGAAAGTCTTCCTTACTTATGTTTTCGGACAAGACATTAGATATTCGTGTAATAATTTTCCCCGTTACATCCGTTACTGCACAGTCTATGGTTTCCGGTCCTGCATCGACTCCTATCACATACAATTCTCTATTAATATGTAATAAAGTTGGTTTCCTTCCCCCACTTGAATTCCCCAATATGCTTTCCACTACTAAGCCTTCTTCCATTAATTCTCTAACAATACTACTTACTGTCGGCGGCGTTAAAGAAGTATCTTTTGCTATTTGGGCTCTAGAGATTTGTTCTTTTATTCTTATGGTATTTAATACAATTGATTTATTCACTGACTTCATTAATTGAAATGTTCCTCGTTGCATGAAAAGTCCTCCGTCATCAATGGTTTGCAGTAATTATAACATAATTAGTTAACTTAATTTATAAACAAATAAAGAAAAAACATCGAGCAGTATATGAAATTGACTCAACTAAAAAACATAGAAAGCACCTTGTAAATTNNATTAATGCTTTTTGTGCATGTAGACGATTCTCTGCTTGTTGGAATACGACAGATTGTTTTCCATCGATTACTCCTGTAGTCACTTCTTCTCCACGATGAGCTGGTAAGCAATGCATGAAGATTGCATCTGTTTTTGCTTTTTCTAACAACCTTTCATTTACTTGATAGTTTTCAAAATCTTTTTCTCGTTGCTGTTGCTCTTCTTCCTGCCCCATACTGGCCCATACATCAGTATAAAGAACATCTGCGCCTTGTACTGCTGTCTCTACATCCGTTGTCCATTCAATAATTGCTCCATGTTGATCAGCTATACTTTTGGCTTTAGTTAGTACCTCTTTATTAGGTGTATATCCATCCGGTGTTACGGCTACCATATGCATGCCTGTTAATGAAGCTCCTATCATTAAAGAGTGAGTCATATTATTACCATCACCAATATATACCAATTTTTCTCCTTGAAGTTTACCTTTAACCTCCTTAATCGTTTGTAAATCGGCTAATACTTGACAAGGGTGATACAAATCAGTTAATCCATTAATAACAGGAATACTAGCATGCTTGGCTAGTTCTTCCACATCTTCTTGCGCAAACGTTCGAATCATAATACCATCTAAATATCCAGAAAGAACTTTCGCCGTATCGGCAATGGTCTCTCCTCTGCCAATCTGAATATCTTTGGAACTCAGAAAAATCCCCAAGCCTCCAAGTTGATAGATTCCCGTTTCAAAAGATACTCTTGTTCTCGTGGAAGACTTTTCAAAGATCATACCTAATGTTTTTCCTTTTAAAGGCTCAAAAATAACTCTATCTTTTTGTTGTTTTTTCAAGTAATCCGCTAAATCAATTAAGTATTCGATCTCATCTTTTGTATAATCCGCTAAAGTTAAGAAATCTTTTCCTTTTAACTCCTGTTGTTGAAAATGAATTTCCTGAGTATTCGTCGCCATTCTTCACGCACACCTTTCCAAATTGGTTGTATGAATTATTATGCAACAAAAAGAATAAATATACAATAGATATATATAAATTAGTAATATTATTTTATTGAAGTGGTGAAAGGAGTAATATATGATAAAAGTGGAGGTGATAACTGATGGGTATTAGAAAAACTCTGAACCCAGAATTGGTGAACTCTCATGCAAAGCCTATTTGGAATGGCGATACTTTGTGTGAGATAGTTCGTAATTAATCGCCAATCTCATTTCTGAATATGGCTTTGCTCCATTGAATATGTAAATTCAATTAAAAAGGAGTCTTCAGAAATGGAAAAATTCATAAAAAATCATCAGTATAATCACATTAAAAATCAAGCACTCAACATCGTGAATGCATATTCCACTATTCAAGATAAGAAAGTTATTGAAGCAGTAAAGTTTAGTGCATTAGAAAAAATAACGAATGAAATTTATTTGGATGATGAACAAGAAACACTGATAAAACATATAGTTCATCTAAAAGAAAAAGAACACATTGAACAATTTCTGGAAGGGATAATCCCTTATATTATACCTTTTGGTCCAATTACAGAAAAAAGTATTCTTAAACAATTTCCGAAAGCTAAAAAATTACAGCTTCCAAATCTTCAAGAAAGTAATTTTTCAAAACTATCCTATTTAAGTTGGTTTGATACTCGCGCTCAGAGAAAATATATCATTTTTGAATATAAAAATGGTTTTAAAGGGTTTGGAGGAACATTTAAACCCCTTTACACAAAAGGAATTTGTTCATTATGTAATCAACTTAATGATGTCGGGCTATTTATGGCACGTGCAAAAAGTGGTAAAGAAACCTATGTGAACAGAGGAAATTATATTTGTAGCGATAGTGACAATTGTAATGCACAAATAACCAACTTACAGTATATGGAAAAATTTATAGAGACCCAATTAAAATAAGTAATGTACAAAGGAGATAACTAGTGTGTTATCTCCTTTGTACATTACTTATTATTTTTCAACTAACAGGGCAATCGTATCATTTCCCTCGATAAATGCTTCTCCTGCTATATTATTATAAATAGATAATATAGTGAAGCCTGCTTCTTCTAATTCACTTCAACTATAAATATATATCAGCTATTATCGATTACCTATACTTCACTTATTTTTTGTTGTATTTGTTTCAAATGATGGTTATCATGTTTTACAAATATGCTCGCAAAGCTCTCTGCGGAAAAACGTCTCTTCCCTGATCCAATCGTAAATCTCGCATTAGGATCTACATTTTCAAGTCTTTCCACAAGTTTTCTGCGTTCATCAATAAACATAGCTATAATTTCCTCGACAGAGAAGCCATCTAATCCTTGAATCACTTGTGCATTAAATAAATCGTGTTCTGGGAACTCAGGTAGTGTCTCTTCACGTTTCATCAAAGGTACCATTTCTTCTGCATTGTATATATCCCATCCATAAAGGTGTCCGATAATTTCCCGTATCGACCACTTTTCTTCTTTAATAGGATCTTGAAGAACTTCATTATTCTCCGAACGAATGCTTTCCACTTTTTGAATCATATTTTCTAAATCCTGAATATTAGACAATAATAACTCCTCCCTCTCATGTCTATTTCAATTGCAATACAACCACTTTCAGATAATCGCCTTGTTTATAACGGCTATTCACCAAGAAATCTCCAGGTAGTGTAAATTCCTCTACAATAGCGTATTTTTTATTTTTATCCTTAAAACCTCGATCAATCATTTCTTTAAACTTCTTCATACCAAATGATGCTGTATTGGTAGATGCAATAATCATCCCATCTTTTTGTACTATATCAATGGAATTCTTAATTAATTCTGGGTAATCCTTTGCTGTTCGAAACGTACGCTTTTTGGACCTCGCAAAACTTGGAGGATCGAGTACTACTACATCAAAAAGCAGTTCTTTACGCTTCGCATAGTTAAAGTAATCAAACACATCCATAACAATAATATCTTGCTGCTCAAAATCAATTCCATTTACACTGAATTGTTCAATCGTTCTAGCCTTACTGCGCTTTGCTAAGTCAACACTAGTTGTTTTATACGCTCCACCTAATGCTGCAGCTACAGAAAAAGCACCGGTATACGAAAATGTATTTAATACATGCTTATCTTTGGCATATTTATCTCTTATTGCCTTTCGTACATCACGCTGATCAAGGAAAATACCTACCATAGCGCCATCGTTTAAATAAACAGCATAGTTCATCCCATTTTCTTGTACAATAATCGGAAACTCCCCGCGCTCTCCTCTTACAAAGTCATCATCATCAATATACTTACCCTTCGTATCAAAACGTTTCTTTTCATAAATTGCACGGTAGTCACCAAGTTCTTCAAACACTTCAAGTACCCATTCTTTAAATTGATAAATGCCTTCACTATACCACTGAATGACATAATATCCATCAAAATAATCGATGATTAGTCCGCCTATGCCATCTCCTTCCCCATTAAAAATACGAAAAGCATTTGTCATTTCATCCTGATAATAGGAAGTACGTTTATTTAGTGCTGTAAGTATCTTTTGTTTGAATAATAATCGATCAATCGGTTGGTTCTCTTTAAATGTTAGTACCCAACCCATTCCTTTATTTTGAAAACCAACATACCCTTTTCCTAAAAAACTTCCACGAGGATCTACTAATTCAATAATATCTCCTTCTATAAAATGGTTAGTATTATCTACCGCTTCACTTAAAATTAATGGGGTCTGGTTTTTAAAGTTCTTCACATAGTTTTGCTTAACTTTTAATTGTTTCATATTGTCATCCTAACTACCTCTAAAGGAAACCCTTTATAGTTTTATTTTTGAAAAAATACATGTGTCACGTAAACTTCCTCTATAATCAATCTCATCATTTCTCAAGATTCCCTCAAGATCAAATCCAGCTCTTTCTGCAACTGCTCTGCTTTTTGTATTTTTAGAGTCACAACGAATTTCTACTCGATTTGCTTCTAATTGTTCAAATGCAAACCGGGTTAATCCATGGACAACCTCTGTCACGTATCCTTTACCACTTTGACGGGAATCTACCCAATAACCAATTTCAAACTTTCTTGCTTTCCAGTCAATTCGATGTAATCCGGTTGAAGCAATAAATTTCCCCGTTTCTTTACTGTAAACATGAAAACGCAAATCTTTTCTCGCAATAAAGTTTACATATGCTTCCTTCGTATTTGCTTTACGCTCTTCTTCTGATTCATCATTTCGTGCAAACGGAAGCCATGGTTCTAACTCTGCTTTGGAAGCACGTACTGCCTCATGTAATTCCTTCCAATCATCTAACTTCGGTGCTCGAATCAATAACCTCTCTGTCTCCACGTAATCGGGAAACTCTATTAATATCGGTTCCATCCTCATTCCCCCAAATATAGTTATTCACTTATTAACGGTTTACTATGAAATATTGAAGCTTATTTTTCAACAAGTAATAAGAAAAAGTCCCCTTCTTTTCCTTCTTCATATAAATTATTAATTGATGTTGCGTATTGCCCAATTGTGGCTGAAAACGTTATATTTTTTTCTGGTATTTGTACTCGAAAATCATTTTCATATAATAATACCGTAATATCGTGATAGGTTTCACTCGTCACTTTAAAGTAAAACGACAACTCTGTTTTTTCATTTTGATCCTTTAACTTAACATCTCTAGCAATTAATTCATGGTTGTTTAACACAATTACCAAAGTATTGCCTCCTAATTATACTCCTACTTTTTCACTTCTTCTTTCCATTAAAACTACATCTCGCCATCCGTTATCCATTCCTTCCATCTTTCCAATCTTTTCTCTAACTCCTACTTTACGAAAGGAAAATTTATCATGTAACCTGATGCTGCCTATATTCTCAGGAAAAATTTCGGATTGCAACATCCAAAACCCTTCTTTTTCACTTTGTACAATTAATGATTCCATTAACATGGAACCAATACCTTTTCCAAGACTATCCTTATCTAAATAAATACTAACCTCTGCAACCCCTGAATAAAATTGTCGAGATGATATAGGTAATAATGCAGCCCAACCTAATACCTTGGCTCCCTCTTTTACAACTAATCTACAGGTTGTTAGGTGATCCTTGTCCCAATCTTCCCAGCTCTCCCATTCTGGTTTTTTTGTTTCAAAGGTTGCATTCTTTGTTTCCATTCCTTCAATATATATGTTCAATACTGCATTCCAATCTGATTTCTTCATTTTTTCTACTATTATCACATCGGACACCTCAAATCTTCTTTTGATTTATATTTTCCAATTAGCGGTGATTTCGGTACAATATATTTAGTATATATGAGGGAGCGAAATAAATGAAAGTATATGTGGATGCGGATGCTTGTCCAGTGAAAGACATTATTATTAAAGAAGCTGGAAACCATAATATATCCGTTACTCTTGTAACCAGTCTATCTCATTATTCCCTTCATGAACATCCGGCTCATGTCGAAACTATTTATGTAGATACTGGTGCAGATGCTGCGGATTATCGGATTATGCAATTAGCACGCAAAGGAGATATCATCGTCACACAAGATTATGGGTTAGCCTCTCTAGCTTTAGCAAAAGGTTGTTATGTACTTCATCATAAAGGATTTGCCTACACAAATCATAATATCGATCAATTATTACAATCTCGATACTTAAGTGCAAAAGAGAGAAAAAGCGGGAAACGTACGAAAGGACCTAAAGCATTGACGGAAGAAGATCGAATGAATTTCAATCAATTATTTCTTCAGTATATTACTAAGTAATCCAACTATGTTTGAAAAAACGCCTCTATTGTTGCACATACACTAGCAACAATGGAGGCGTTTCTATCCGTACTTTAATTGGTTTCCAATTTGCCACAAAAACTAAATTTAGGCTAATAAGAACAACTCTAACTTCTTTCTAGTTTATCCTACTTTGTTTTCATTAATAAATAGATAAAGTATGGAGTACTTACTATCGAAACTACAATACCAACCGGAACAGAACTTGGAGCTAATAAATTGCTTCCCATTATATCGGCTACCATTAATAAAACTGCACCAAGTAAAGCTGAGATTGGTATTACATATTGGTGCATGGGCCCAACTATTTTTCTAACTATATGAGGTACTACTAACCCTAAGAAAGCAATTGCTCCTCCTGCAGCTACAGATGCTCCAGCTAACGCAACCGCAATGAATAAAAGTAATCCTCTTTCCTTTTCCACTTTGATACCCAAGCCAGAAGCTACATCATCTCCTAAGTTAAAAACGTTAAGCGATTTTGACTTTTTAATGGCAATAGGAATGAGTATAAGCATCCATGGTAATAAAGCAAATACGAAATTCCAGCTAGCATTCCATATATCACCCGATAACCAAATAGTTACTTGTCGGTAATTCTGCGGGTCCATTTTCAATTGCATAATAGTCAGTAATGCACTAAAAGCTGCATTTACACCAATTCCAACAAGCACCAAACGAATAGCTGTAACTCCTTTTTTCCAAGCTAACGCATAGATAATTACTGCAGCTGTTAATGCTCCAATTAAAGCAACAAACGGCATTGCAAATATAGACAGCGGGCTTGAACTCGGTATAACACCTTGAAAGAAAAATAAGAATAATACAATCGCAAATCCTGCTCCTGTGTTAATTCCCAGAATACCAGGATCGGCTAATCCATTCTGGGTAATCCCTTGCATAATAGCTCCAGAAACTGCTAAGCCTGCTCCAATTAATAATGCAAGAATAATTCCAGGTAACCGAAAATTAAATAACACCAGTTCTTGCCGATCCGTACCATTTTGCATTAGTGTTTGTATTACCTCTTTTGGGGATATAGAGATTATTCCCAAATTTAAACTGAGAAAAGAAAAACCTATCATTAATACAATTAATACTCCACTAATCGTCCAAAAACGTTTCCACTTTACCTGTTCTAATTCATTCATTTCTTGTCACCCCCGCTACCTCTTGCTAAGTAGAGGAAGAATGGTACTCCAATGATAGATGTAATTGCACCAACTGGTGTTTCGAACGGTGCGTTAATCATTCTCGCAACTAAATCTGCATTTACTAAAAGGAGAGATCCAAACACAGCTGAAGTAGGTATGACCCATCGATAGTCTGTGCCAATAATAAACCGAGTGATATGAGGAATAATTAAACCCACAAACCCAATAGAACCTGCAATCGATACCGCCACTCCTGTTAATAATAATACTGAAATAATACCCATTATCTTAATTACCATATTATTTTGACCTAGACCTGTTGATAAATCATCGCCCAGACTTAAGACTGTAATAGATTTTGAAATAGATAATGCAATCAACATTCCTAAAATGCCAATCAAGACTAACAGCTGAACGGATCCCCAGTTTGATCCATCCAATCCACCCGCAAGCCAAAAACCAATATCTTTTTCCAGCTGAAAATGCAATGAAATTACAGATGATACAGATCGTAAAAGCGTACCAATAGCTACACCTGCTAGAGCTAATTTCACTGGAGTTAGCCCACTACTTGAGAACGAACCAACTAAAAATACAAGTGTAACAGCCACACCCGCACCTATAAACGATCCTAGCGTCAGTCCTCCACTTGATACTGAAGGAAAAAAAGCCATCATTATAACCAGAGCAAATGCAGCACCATCGGTAACACCCATAATGGACGGAGAAGCTAATGGGTTTCGAGTCATCCCTTGCATTACAGTACCTGATACTGCTAAAAATGCACCAACTAAGGCAGCAGATAATGCTCTAGGAATGCGTAACTCCTGGATAACTTGGTGAGATTGATTATCTGGATTAAAATTTACAACAGCGTTCCAAACTGTATGTAAATCTATGTTTGTGGCACCATAGGAAATAGATATTCCAATTGAAAAAACGATTAAACATAAACCAATTATATTTAAACCCAATTTTGATATGGTAGATTGTGTAAAAGTTTTCATGTAAAGACTCCTAAGTAAGATAAGCATATTTTGAATAATTGTGTTCAAGCTCCATTTAGCTTTTTTGATATATTTAAACTACGTATCTTATGAACGTTTTTTCAAAGTAATAAAACGTCTGCCTGACAACAGAAGATTACATTGACTTTCTAATTGAAAGTAATTATCATTGGCGTTAGGTGAACATTATAACATAGAGGAGATTGAATCATGTATAATTACTTATCTAAAAATAGACTGTATGCCGTATTATTCATTGCTATAGTATTGCTTTTAGCTGCTTGTGGTAGCGATGACAATAATGATGCTACAGATAACGATTCGGACAGTAATACCGAAGAAAATACAGAGCAAACCGTAGATTCTGAAATGGGAGAAGTAACCATCCCTGCGAATCCGGAAAAAATATTAGCCCCTTATCACGAAGACACACTGCTAGCGCTTGGAATTACACCTACAGCAAAATGGGCAATTGGTGAAAGTGTACAAAACTATTTAGAAGAAGACCTTCAGGATGTAGAAACAATCGAATGGACAATGCCTTTAGAGCAAGTACTAAGCTATGAACCTGACCTAATTATATTAGAAAATAGTTTTGATAGCTATGAAGGAACTTATGAAGATTATTCAGCAATCGCACCTACCTATGTGATGAGCCAAGAAGAAACTTCAGACTGGCAAGTACAATTGACACGTTTTGGAGAGCTACTTGGTAAAGAAGATGAAGCTGAGCAAGCAATAGCTGATTATGAAACTAAAGTAGAAGAAGCAAATACGGAGCTTGAGGATATTTTAGAAGACGAGTCAGTAGCATTTATGTGGGTAGTTGGTGGTCAATACTTCTTATTTGAAGAAAATCGTCACGCTGCTAACATGGTTTACTCAGAATTAGGGGTAGAAGTTCCTCAACTAGTGAAAGATTTAGGCGAGACAGAAGCTACTTGGGACCCTATTTCTCTAGAAAAGTTATCAGAACTCGATGCAGATCATGTAGTCATCCTTGGACTTGAAGACGACGAAGGTATTGAAACGTTAAACAATAGTAATGTTTGGCAAAATACAAAAGCCGTTCAAAATGATCAAGTTTATCACATAGAAGACCAAAGCAATTGGACAAACAGTGGTATTAAAGCGTATGAACAAACAATCGATGAATTAATTAATATCTTTAAATAAAAAAACTAGAAGAGACTGAGACAAAAAAGTATTGCTCAAAAGACGAATGATATTAAGAAATACTCAAAGACTTAAGAGCTGAGTAGATTTTAAACGTCATTTATTTGGATTTATCTTTTGATTGATTACTTATGTTTCAGTCTTTTTCCAATTATTCATTGATTCCTCATTTATGGATATTTCTCCTTAGCTATAATTAAAGAGTCGAAGGTTAACTTTTTATGATAAATTAGAGACATTCTAATCTAATTGAAAATCATTATCATTGACGAATGACATTTTAACCAATAAAATGATAATAGCGTCAAAATGTACGTGTTTTGAACCGGGAGGCGATTACGTTGGATACATTGACAGCGAACAACTTAACACTCGGATTCGGTGATCGTATCATCATCGATGAACTAGATATCTCCATACCAAAAGGAGAAATCACTGTATTCATCGGCCCAAATGGATGTGGGAAATCAACGTTATTACGTTCTTTAGCTCGATTATTGAAGCCTAAGGACGGATCGGTTGTCCTAAACGGGCAAAATATAGCAAAAATGCGAACGAAAGAGGTTGCTCAAAACCTTTCTATATTACCACAATCTCCAGCAAGTCCTGAAGGGCTTACTGTTTATGAACTAGTAAAACAAGGCAGACATCCTTATCGCAAAATGATGAAACAATGGTCTCAAGAAGATGAAGATGCAGTTTTACGTGCACTTGAAGATACCAATATGCGTGAATTAATGAATGAACCAGTTGATTCTTTATCAGGTGGTCAACGCCAACGTGCGTGGATTGCTTTAACACTGGCACAAGAAACAGATATCATTCTATTGGATGAGCCAACTACTTATTTAGACTTAACTCATCAGATTGATGTTCTAGATTTACTATTCGAACTAAATGAAAAAGATAATCGTACGATCATAATGGTATTACATGACTTGAATCTTGCTAGCCGTTATGCTCATCACATCATAGCAATAAAAGATAAAAAGGTCTATGCACAAGGCAGACCAGAAGATACAATTTCAAGCGAGTTGGTTTCTGACGTATTTCGTATGCGTTGCAATATTGCCTGTGATCCAATTTTTGGAACACCAATGTGTATTCCCCATGGAAGAGGAAGAAATTGCGCTATAAAAGAATCTATGAATAACCCTGCTTCAACGGCTTTGTAAGCTGTTATTTATACCCCCTCAAAACTCATCGTTTTGAGGGGGTATCTTTTACTTCTTTTTATCGCCTATTTTTCAAAATAAGGATGACATTCTTTTTTCTTTCCGTTATAATGACAATAACATTTGAATCGAAAGGGTGAATCAAGGGAACATGAAGTACTAATCCTGTTATTAATCAAAGAAAATTCATATTGACATAAGAGACTATCGTGTGTAAACACCATCGATATGTTTTGTTGTGTTTAATTGGATTTTCCAGAACAGGATTAGCTTCTATCTTTCCTTGTATTTGTGCTATGGGATAGCTCTATTTCCCATAGACAATACCCGGTGCTACCCCCTGTTCTGGAAAAGAACGGGGGCTTTTTTGTCTCCTAAAAATAAAAAGGAGATGATTATATGACAATATTGGAAATCAATCATGTTCAGTATGCGATAAAAGAAAGAACATTAATAAATATTGATCAACTGTCTATTTCGGACAATGACCGCATTGGATTAGTTGGTCACAATGGAACTGGAAAATCAACACTTTTAGAATTATTGGCAAAAAAGCGAAACCCTGATTCCGGAAGCATAGAGATCTATACTCAAGTTGAACTTTTACCTCAACTAAAAAGAAAAGACACTACAAAAAGTGGCGGCGAGGTTACCCAAGAATATATTACTAATTCCTTAAAATCCAAGGCAGGACTTTTATTAGCAGATGAACCAACAACGAATCTCGATACCAAACACATTGAATGGGTGGAGAAAAAATTATCTGCTTGGGAAGGTGCATTAATCATTGTTTCCCATGACCGCTTTTTCTTAGATAAGCTTTGCACGAGCATTTGGGAACTAGAAGATAGTAAGATAAAAATCTACAAAGGAAATTATTCTGACTACCGAGAACAAAAAGATCTTGAGGTACAACAACAACAACATGCGTACGAACAATATCAACAAAAGAAACAACAACTTGAAACCGCAATCGAAAAAAAAGAGCATCGAGCACAAAGAGCTACCAAAAAACCGAAACAAGTAAGCCGCTCTGAAGCTAAAATCACAGGTGCAAAACCTTACTTTGCGAAAAAACAAAAGAAATTACAGAAGACAGCAAAAGCACTGGAAACACGGCTAGAAAATTTAGAAAAAGTAGAAAAAGTAAATGATACCCCTCCTATAAAAATGGCCTTACCCATGCAAGATAAAATATCTGGAAAAATCATCATACGAATGGAAGATGTAGAAGGAAAGGTATCAGGAAAACTATTATGGGAATCCACAAGCCTCTATGTTAAAGGTGGAGATAAACTAGCAATCATAGGAGAAAACGGAACTGGAAAAACGACTCTTATAAAAAAAATCATTAGTAATAATCCCAATGGAATTACTATTAATCCCTCCATAAAAATTGGTTATTTCAGTCAAAATCTATCAGTGCTTAATACAGAGAAATCCATTCTTGAAAACGTTCAGGAAACATCGAAGCAACAAGAATCACTGATTCGCACCGTTTTAGCTCGACTGCACTTTTTCCATGAAGATGTGCATAAACCGGTACATGTATTAAGTGGCGGAGAACAAGTCAAAGTAGCTTTTGCAAAACTGTTTGTGAGTGATATTAATATGCTTGTCCTCGATGAACCGACGAACTTTCTCGATATTGAAGCAGTTGAAGCACTAGAAAATTTATTACAAGGGTATGAAGGAACCATACTATTTGTATCTCACGATCGTCATTTCATTAATCAAATAGCAACCCGAATAGTAGAAATCAAAGAAAAACAATTGCATGCCTTCGATGGTAGTTATTCATCATATCAAGATGTACAAACTAAAACCCATGAACAAGAAGATGCTCTTGAGCAGCAAAAATTGATTATCGAAAATAAAATCACAGAAGTATTAGGGAAACTTAGCTTAAACCCATCTGAAGAATTAGATCAACAATTTCAAGAACTACTAAAAGAGAAAAAAACAGTTATTGAGCAAATTAATAATAAAATGTAACTGACGACGCATTTCTTTTCGAAATGCGTTCTCTTTTTACTTTTGATAAATTATATTAAGGGTATAACTAAACATATACACCGAAACTGAACTAAGAAAGGAACATACCATGTCAGATTCACACAATCATGAAGAAACAGCCCTCCATTTAGAGAATGTCAGCTTCTCTGATGGTGACATATCGATTATAAAACAAGTATCAGGGGTGATTCCAAAAGGAAAAATCACCACTTTTGTAGGACCATCTGGAGCTGGAAAAACAACTCTTTTCCGTCTGTGTAATGGTCTAATTTCACCTGATAAAGGTGAAATCCGTCTTTTTGGAGAATCTATTTCCACATTAGAGCCTACGACCGTAAGAAGAAATGTGGGACTAGCTTTGCAACAAGCGACTATGCTTAGTGGAACAGTTATGAAAAATCTTGCTTTACCTAAAACATTAAAAGGAGAATCGCTAGATGAATTGACAGCCCTCTCTCTTCTTGAACAAGTAGGACTGGATAAGGGATTATTACATCGTAATGTAGCAGATTTATCCGGAGGTCAGAAGCAAAAAATATCAATCGCACGAACATTGGTGAATGAACCGAGTATTCTTTTACTTGATGAAATCACCTCTTCGTTAGATCGTATATCTAAACGAGACATCGAGCAATTGATTAAAAAGCTAAACCAAGAAAATGGCGTTACAATTGCTTGGATTACGCATAATATTGAACAAGCTTTATCCATCGGTGATTACAGTTGGGTAATGATGAACGGATCACTATTGGAATCAGGTGACAGTAAACTTCTTGAAAATCCTAAGAGTCCAGCAGTTCGTGAATTTGTAAAGGGGGAATTATCATGACCATAGCAGCGCTGGCACTCTCATTAATTTTCGTCCTTATTCCCCTTGTATTGTCTAAATCATTAAATTTAGGATTAGAAAAAGACACACTTATAGCAACGATTCGTTCCATCATTCAATTATTTGCAGTTGGTTATGTGCTTGCTTTAGTATTTGAAGCTGACAACTACATTTTTATTATACTTATGGTTGTATTAATGATTACAGCAGCCACACACAATGCTCGAAAAAAAGGAGCTTCTATTAAGGGTATCACTTGGAAGCTCGTTACAACTTTTGTCCTTATTGAAGTGCTCACGCAAACAATTTTATTAGGATTTCAAATTACACCAGCAACTGCGCAATATATTATTCCAATTAGCGGAATGATGGTTGGGAATTCCATGGTATTATCAATTTTATTTTTAAATCGTTTCACCTCTGAGATCGAAACGAGAGAAAATGAAACGGAATTAATTCTTTCGCTTGGAGGTACTCCCCGACAAGCAATCCATACTTCGTTAATTCATTCTATTAAGGCAAGCCTGATTCCAACGATCGAGAGTCAGAAAACGATCGGATTGGTTCAATTACCTGGTATGATGAGTGGACAAATAATTGCTGGTGCAGATCCAATTCAAGCGGTTCAATTTCAATTACTTATCTTATTCTTATTACTAACAACTGCTTCCGTAACAAGTATTATGCTCGGTTTCTTATCTTACCCAACGCTCTTTAATGAAAAAATGCAAATGATAAAATTACGTACGAAACAAGGAAACTAATTGAAGTTTATTTGCTTGTATATGCGCTTGTAGACTTTTACAATAGTAATATCAAAACCTAAAGGAGAGATACAAATGACCCAAAACGTAAAACTCGGTAAGTCAGATGTAATCATTAACCCGATTGGTTTAGGCGCTAATGCAGTTGGCGGCCACAATATTTATCCAAATTTAGATGAAGAAGTTGGAAAATCTCTGGTTCAAACTGGAATAGAAAACGGGCTAGATTTTATTGATACAGCATATGGTTATGGAAATGGTCGCTCAGAAGAGTTAATTGGACAAGTATTAACAAGTATGGGAAATCGATCAGATGTTGTTCTTGCTACCAAGGCTGCACAAACAGTCATAGATGGAGAAGCAGGAGTTAATAATTCTCCAACCTTCTTAAAAGAAGCTGTTGACGACAGTCTAAAACGACTGCAAACCGATTATATTGATTTATTCTATATCCATTTTCCTGATGAAAAGACGCCTAAAGATGAAGCAGTCGGGGCACTGAAAGAATTAAAAGACGCAGGAAAAATACGAGCTATAGGAATATCAAATTTTTCACCAGAACAAGTGAAAGAAGCCAATAAGGATGGATATGTTGATGTACTACAGGGACATTACAATTTATTAAAACGAGATGCAGAGACAGATTATTTCCCTTACACTTTGGATAATCATATTACCTTTATCCCTTACTTCCCTTTCGCTTCTGGAATTTTAGCAGGTAAATATTCTGTAAACAGTACGTTCGAAGACTTCCGTTCTGATATGCCACATTATCAAGGTGATCAATTTAAACAAATACTGGCCAAAGTAGATCAGTTAAAACAGCTTGCTTCTGATAAAAATACCGAAGTTGCTCATATTGTATTAGCTTGGTATTTAAAGCATAACGCAATTGATGCTGTCATCCCTGGTGCTAAACGGCCTGAACAAGTCATTAATAACCTTAGGGCACTAGATGTAACACTTACTGATAATGAATTCAGTATAATTAGTGAGCTTTTTGCAAAATAATAGTTGATGTATAAAAAGTAAGAAGCTTGTACAGAATTTACTGCACTCTAAAGCATGTAAGATTTTTCTTTAGAGGAGCATGTGATCATTGTACAAGCTTCTTTTTTCAGATTAGTTGACAAGGTAATATACATTCGATAAAATAAACTTAATTAAAGATAGTTTAATTAAAAATATTAAGGAGGAATAATAATGTCTGAGAACTTTTCATTAAAAGCATTTGTTGTCATTATGAAGGCTTCCCGCACACTAGAGGAAATTACAAAAAAAGATATCAAAAAGCACGGAATGCGCACTTCAGATTTTACGATATTAGAAGCATTGTATCATAAAGGCAAGCAAACTATTCGAGAAATTTCAGAAGCAGTATTAATTAATACTGGCTCTATCACATATGTCATTGATAAATTAGAGAATAACGGACTTCTTACCCGTTCGAGTAATCCTGATGACCGTCGTGCCGTTTATATCGAAATTACCGATAAGGGAAAAGAGATTATGGATGATATTTTTCCAAAACACCAACGGGTAATCGAAGAACTATTTGATGGAATTTCAGAAGAAGAAAAACAAACTGTTATTGATGTATTAAAAAAAGTAGGAACAAAAAATATGGGAGAAATAAATGAAAGGAAGTGAAAGAATGCAACATATTTTCAAACCAGGTTCGAATAAAAATAAACCTACTCTTTTATTATTACACGGTACAGGTGGAACAGAAAACGACTTACTGCCACTAGCTGAAATTATTGATAACGAAGCAAATATACTCAGTGTGCGAGGAAACGTGTTAGAAAATGGCATGCCTCGATTCTTCCGTAGACTCGCAGAAGGTGTGTTTGATGAGGAGGACCTAATTAAACGAACAGAAGAATTGCATCAATTTCTGAATGAAGCAAGTGCGAAATATAATTTTGACCGCAATAAAATAACAGCAGTTGGCTATTCTAACGGGGCGAACATAGCAGCAAGTCTATTATTCCATTATGAAAACTCTATAGAGCAAGCACTTCTCCATCATCCAATGGTGCCACGAAGAGGGATCGAGCTTCCGAATTTAACTGGTAAACGTGTATTTATCGCAGCTGGAACCAATGATCCAATATGCGCGCCAAAGGAATCTGAGGAGTTAGAACAATTACTCAAAGAAGCTGGTGCTGAAACAAAGCTTCATTGGGAGAATCATGGACATCAGTTAACAATTAGCGAAGTTAGAACTGCAGCTAGCTGGTACAACTAAATGATATAATTTAAGAAGTCGGGACAAAAAAGTATTTACTCAAAACATAAATCAGATTGAATGACTTCTGAAAACCCGCTTCAGAAAGATACTTCGCTTATCCAGCGGTGGCTGGCGAGCCTCCGGATGCTTATGCATCTGGGTCTCACCTATGCCTTACTCCCAGGAGTAAATTTCTTACGCTTATTCTAGACCCCAATCCCCTTTAATTTCGGATAATGATATACACCATATAGGCAATGTAAAATAAAGCTAAAACTAATCCTTCTTTTCTTCCAATTCGATATTTCGTTCTTGAGAAAATAAGAAGTAAGACAGTTAAAATAATCATAAGCCATATATCCGTAAATATCTTTTCATTTACTGCAAGCGGTGTAATTACGGATGATGCACCTAACACAAATAAAATGTTAAAGATGTTACTTCCAACAATATTACCAAGTGCAATTTCACTTTCTTTTTTCAACGCAGCCGATATCGAAGTAACTAATTCAGGCAGGGAAGTTCCAATTGCAACAATCGTTAAACCGACAAGTGTTTCACTCATCCCTAATGAATAAGCAATTTCAGTAGCATTCGTTACAACAAGTTGACCTCCACCAATGATTCCAGCTAAACCAATAATGGTAATTAGTCCATTCTTCCCCCACGAAATATCTTCATTTGAAAAATCTTCCTCACTCGATTCTTTCCGGCTTTTTAAGCCAACTTCGATAATATAATACATAAAGATAGTTAAAAATAGTAACAGAATAAATCCATCACTTCTTGTTATCATATTCGAAGAAAGACCTTGAAGAAAAACATCGGACATAAGTATAAGTAAAGCGACACTTGCTAGTAAAGTAAATGGAATTTCTTTTTTTATTGTCTCATTTTGTACTCGAAGCGGAAAAATAAAAGCTGCTAAACCAACCGTGAGTGTTATATTAAAAATATTACTTCCTACGACATTACCAATGGATACATCTGCAGTTCCTTGTAATGCCGCAATAATACTAACAGTAGCTTCGGGTGAGCTCGTTCCTAATGCAACAATCGTTAACCCAATTAATATCGGTGGTACCCGGAGTAGTTTTGCAATATTAGATGAACCATCAACAAACCAGTCCGCTCCTTTTACTAACAATGCAAATCCTACTACCAACCAAACATACTCCACGTTTTCCACCCTTTCGATTATAAAAAGTAACTTGTATCCATTCTATCTTCTAATGGTTACTGCGTCCATTTCTATTGTTTACTACTTAATAAAATCATATTCCCTGCTGAATCTATGACGATATCATCCTCTGCCTTATATCCTAAACGAGTTAATCGGTGAATAGCAGCTTGTTTTTTATCTTCAGAAGGATAACGCAACGTATAATATTTTATCCCGACTTCATTTTTTTGCGGGCTAGGTGCACCTTCTCCATTCCAGATATTAACCGCTAAGTGATGGTGATAGCCCCCATCGGATAAAAACAATGCACCTGGGTATCTTGTGACAATTTGAAACCCTAGACCCTCTGTGTAAAATTCCTTAGCTTTTGATAAATCGTCCACATGTAAATGAAGATGCCCAACAATGGTATTCTCTGGAGCACTATTCCATTTATGTTGAATAGCAGCTTCTAATAAACCATGCGCATCAAGGGGTTCTGTGCTCATGGTGACTTGATTATCTACATTCCATGACCATTCAGAGGAAGGACGGTCCCTTGCAATCTCTAAGCCATTTCCATCTGGATCTGAAATATATATCGCTTCGCTTACAATATGATCAGAAGCTCCAATTTTCACCTGATTTGAAATATCCAATTGCATAAAATGACGTAAAAAAGCTCCTAGGTCTTCCTTGGTTGGAAGTAATATAGCCACATGATATAAGCCTGTGGTTCTTCGTTGTTTTGAGATTACGTTCGTTGGTTGCTCCAAGGTTAGGATTACATCTTGACCATTGGCGCTGAGTTTTACTTGATTATTCTCTTTTCTTAATACATGTAACCCAAGTACCTCTTCATAAAATAAAATCGATCTTTCTAAATCACTTACTTGAAGTGTAACGTCTTGGATATACATTGTTGGTGTTTCAAAAAATTTATTTTCCATATTTATTCCCTCTTTTATTATGTTTAAATAGTAACTTACTTTATGTAATTAATTATATCTTTATAATTGAACCTGGTCAATATTGTCCAGCTTACCATCTATTGTTACCTGTGGGATAAATAATTTGCAGTAAAATAAAAACAGACCTTCATTTAAAAAGTCTGTTTTCTATTCAATATCATTCATGTTTAAAAGTTAAAGTAGCACCTTAAACAAACTCTTTTACATACTATCTCTTTTTTCTTCCCAAAGTTTTAAACGTTCTTCATGTGATACTTCTTTGTATACTTGATGTAACATCCATAAATATCCAAAAGGGTCAATAAACATAGCATTCGAAACGCCGTAGTCAGGAAGGTCTGTCACGGCTTGTACTTCAACACATCCCAGTTCCATCGCCTTAGTGTATGTGTCATTAATGTCAGGAACTAATACATTAAACCATATTGTTTTAGGATCATCTTGGCTTGGAGCTATTAATTCAAATTTTGGATTTTCATCCAGCATATGAAAACGTACTCCATAGAGACTGAAAATAACCTCGTTCTCACCCTTCGAGAATTTTGAAACCTCGACTCGCTCAATATCAAATATCTTCTCGTAATACTCCAATGCTTTTAAGCTATCTGATACTACTAAATCAATTTCTACTCCAGTCATTTTTATCACTCCTTTTATTTTTTTATCGTAGAGAGGGGTAAGAAAGCACACTTTCTTTAAAAAAAGTTACAAGTTACTATTGCCTAACCTATCTCAACCAAAAGTACAGAATCGTGAAAAAATCGTAGAAGCTAGTTTTCCTACTTCTACTTTATTAAATATCAAATTAATTTTACTATACTTAACAATCCGTTAGAAATATTATTTACTAAATTATAATGATTATATGCATTTTGACCGATTATAAGTAATTAAATGAAATTTTGTCAAATATAGTTCATTACAACTATTGTATTAATGGTTGTCTAAGACGTAAATTTATATTAGAATTTTATGAATAATTGAAAAAGTTACTATTTGAAGTTTGCTTTAAGGAGTTTTGATATGGATAATTCAAAAAATGCTAATAACCTCATGACTATTGTGATGCCTTTATGTATGGTATTAGGTTGTATTATCGGTATCATTTTAGGCATTGTCTTTCAATTAAACTTACTCTTGTCAATAACTATAGGAATTATACTAGGTTTTGCCAGCGGAATCATTGCCTACGTTATTTATAGTATAAAAGAAAAATAAAAAGAAGTTAAAAAAGCGTGTTCCTAAACACGCTTCTTTTTAATGGAGATTTAGTAGAGTTTTCATCGTTAATTACGAGAAAAATGTAGATTATACATGTACGAAAAAAAACATAATTAGTAGGGAAAACATTATGTTAGCAAAAATATTACTATAACTTATCAACCCTCCTCATATAGATATTTGTCCAACTATTATAAATTTAGTAAGGGACAAAAAGTAATAAACAATGCAATTAGTTTTTTGAGAATCTATGAATGCTTTTTACACAAATTTTACACAATACTATTTACAAATCTAGATAAACACTGTTATCATAATTTAGGTTTAACGTGGTTCGTAACCATCCCACGCAAAAAAACTAGGAGGACAATTAAATATGAACGTAAAAACGTTAGTAATTAATGGCTTAATAGCGGCTTTATATGTCGTTGTCTCTATAGCTATTGCACCATTCGGTTTTACAAATATACAATTTCGCATTTCAGAAATGTTTAATCATTTAGTCGTATTTGATAAGCGTTATTTCTTTGGAATTGTAATTGGAGTGTTTATCGTTAATCTTAATTCACCACTTGGTTGGTATGACCTCGTATTCGGGGTTGCTCACTCTGTTATTTCACTAGGAATTATTATTATCTTATCTAAATATATTAAGGACAAATTAACGCTCTTATTTCTAAATACGATTGTATTTACGTTTAATATGTTTATCATTGCGTTTGCATTGAACCTTGCACTAGAACTTCCTTTCTGGTTTACTTGGTTAACAACTGCAATTGGAGAATTTGGTGTACTATTAATCGGTATTCCATTATTCTTTGCTTTGCACAAGCGACTACGTTTTGATAAGCTCATATAAAGTAAAAAGAACCTTAGACAAGTCTAAGGTTCTTTTTTGAAAGTCTACCATTTAAGAGAGGATGGGACAAAATGATTGTTAGAGAAAGAGAAGATGAATTGATATTAATAACACAAGATGATCATGCTCAAATATCAGGAGATATACTCGATAATTGGAATTTGGATCACTTTCAAGGTGAAGAATGGAGAGATTCTGTTCTTTATGCTGCTTACCAACATGATTTGGGGTGGAAAGAATTTGATCGCCAACCATTTTGGAATGATGTCACCAATCAACCTTATACATTTGCCGATTTCCCTAATGTACCTAAAACCGTATTATATAAGTATGGAATTAATGAAGTAGAAAAAGTGGATTTATACGCTGCATTACTGTGTAGTGAACATTACAAAAGATTTTTAGCTAATAATACTTCTCTTGAAGCACAAGCTTTTGTTGAACATGAAGAAACAAGACAAGAACGTATCATAGGGACACTTCCGAATTTCAACAAACGTTTGTTTGAATTTCATTACGGACTGCTCCAAATTTCAGATAATCTTTCATTATTTGCTTGTATGAACGAGCCTGGTGCTACCGGAGAAAAACAACATCCATTTTTCAAAAAAGGAATTCCAACGAATCATACTTTACATCATGTACTCAATGAACAGCTACAAATAAACTGGCAAAATGAAGACACCATTGTTATGGATAACTTTCCATTTGATAAACCTTTTCCTATTTCTATTCAATATAAACAAGTATCCAGACAAAAAATTCAACAACATGGTCTTGTAGAAGCCTATGAACAAGCAACTCTAGAACAGCATCCCGTACTTATTTCTTCTCCAAGTCATATTAAAAAGGCTTCCGAGTAATTCGAAAGCCTTTTTCTGTGCTATCCCCCCCACTGATATGGAGTTTCTTGATAAACATAATAATTTAACCAATTGGAAAATAGTAGACTACAATGACTTTTCCAACGATATTTCGGATCCTTTTTCGGATTGTCGTCGGGAAAATAATTTTCTGGAATGGCCGTATCAATACCTCTTTGATGGTCACGAAGATATTCTTCTGCTAAAGTCTCTGCACTATATTCTAGATGCCCCGTTGCCATAATGTGCTTTCCATCTTTTGAAGCGAGTAAGAATACCCCAGCATCATCCGATTTTGCTAATAATTGTAGATCTGGATGTGTTTCAATCTCATCTATAGATACATCAGTATACCTAGAATGTGGTGCAAAGAAATAATCATCAAACCCTCGCACTAAACGTTCATGCGGATGAAGCAGCTTATGCTCATATACACCAAAACACTTTTGTGGCAAATGATATTTATCAATACCATAATGATGATAAAGAGCTGCCTGTGCCCCCCAACAAATATGCAATGTTGACGTAACATTATCTTTAGACCAATTCATTATCTCCTGTAATTCTTTCCAATAATCTACCTCCTCAAATGGCAAATGCTCTACAGGCGATCCTGTAATAATCATCCCGTCAAACTTCTTGGATTTTATTTCTTTAAACTTCTTATAAAAAGTATCCAAATGATACTTACTCGTATTCTTTGATTCATGCGAGGACATTCGTAAAAATGAAATATGAACTTGCAGAGGTGTGTTACCTAGAAATCGCAATAATTGCGTTTCTGTCTTTTGCTTTTCAGGCATTAAATTGAGGATTAATATATTCAGTGGTCGTATATCTTGCGTAATCGCACGTTGTTCATCCATCACAAAAATATTCTCTTTTTCTAATATATCTTTTGCAGGTAGGTGTATCGGTATTTTAATCGGCATCTCTCGTACCCTCCACAATTACAAATAAGTTATATTTATTGTAAAGCCTCACGTGAAAAGTTCAACCCTATTTTGAAAATTTCATCTAAAAGATACAGATAATTACCCTTTCATTCACTTACTTTTTTTACTTTTTTTGATGAGTTCCGATGTTTTACGAAGGTCCTCCATTTTATAATCTACATAACTTTTATAAACATCTATTGAAATAAACATCTGTATGCTCCTCCTCGAATATTTCTCACACTCTTTATTCTATTAACTCGGGATATTTTCGTCGTCGGCTAGTGGACCGATTTTATAGAACAAAGGCGCATGCGCCGGACATGGCTATTTAAGTTATTTAGTTATACACAGTACACAAATTTTTATAAACTCTATGCATGCACAAAAAAATGCTACTAGGACAGTAGCATTTTCTGTAACTTCAGATGTATGGTTTATCCTCCCAAGCCGAAAATACTGAAATGGTAGGAACAATCAAACCTTCATTTTGCATATCATAATATTTACCTTTATCCACCCACATAGCATCGACAACTTCATCTTCTTGAAAAGATAGCTCATCAATAGCTACATTCGAACGAAACAACCAAATATCTTGATGCGAGACATTTTTAGTTTGTTGAAGAATTAACTTCCCATCTTCTGGTATTAATTGCAACCCTATTTCCTCCGATACTTCTCTTAATACTGCTTGGAGACTATTTTCACCTTGAATAGCTGAGCCTCCAGTGTTCTCCCAGAATCCTCCGAAAGGCTTATGTGGATGCCTTTTTGATAACAAAACTTCATCCTTATCATTTTTTACCCATGCACGAACCACAAGATGAAAACACCCCTCGGGAATCTCTATTCCTCTTTGATGTGTTTTCCCTATTTTGTTTCGATTTATATCATATAAATCCCATATTTCCATTAGATTAAGCCACCTTTACTGTGAGAATATAGTTGTCTATTTACGGTCTAACTTTCCTAACTATGTTTCTAGGTGGTTGAATCTTTGAAGTGCCTGAAAGTTAATAGGCAAATTAAAGAAGTACAATAATGATCTAATAGATACTCCTTTTGGTAGCCCTTCTAATTCGATTGACTTATTCGTGCTTTTCGCTGTTGAAAATCAACATCTTTATAGTATGCATTTTTAACAAGTACATTGGGTCCTAAGCAAGATACTGCAGGACAATGACAATTTAAGCTTTTAGCAGTCTTTGTCTCCATCCAACGATCGTATGTGTTAGGTAAAGAATCCGCTTTTATATTTCCTAGCTTTGGTTCATCACCAAAGTCCGTAACAATTATATCACCCGTAAAAATATTTACATTCAACCGGGAACGACCATCTGGGTCATTACGAACGGAAACATTGGGTTCTTTGTATAGACGCTTGAGCAATTCGATATCATTATCATTTCCACTGCATGCATAGAATGGCAAAGTCCCAAATAACATCCATAAGTCTTGGTTTCGATGATTTAACAATCGAGTAATCCCTTCTCGCATCTCATCTAAGGACAGAATCTCTAGATTTTCTGCAAAATCTACTGGATACATTGGATGGATTTCATGGCGAGCACAACCCATTTCCAGTACATGATTATGAATACTTTCTAAATGCGGAAATGTTCGTTTGTTCAACATTGTTTCAGCAGAAACCATCACACCTTCTTTGGATAATCGTTGTGCATTTTCTACCATCCTTTCAAAATACTTGGCACGATTTTCTTCAGAAGGTTTTCGGTCCATTAATGCAAATCCTGTCTCCGCAAATTCTTCAACCGTTCCCCAGTTATGTGAAATATGTAATACATCTAAAAAGGGAACAATTTCTTCATATCGATTATATGGCAAAGTTAAGTTGGAATTCATCTGTGTCTTAATGCCACGCCTATGGGCATATTTCAGTAAAGGCAAGACATATTGACGAACC
The DNA here is from genome assembly GCF_000340475.1 of Oceanobacillus kimchii X50. NCBI lineage: Bacteria > Bacillati > Bacillota > Bacilli > Caryophanales > Bacillaceae > Oceanobacillus > Oceanobacillus kimchii. The sequence continues at coordinate 378,740 of NZ_CM001792.1, read as the reverse complement.
GATTTTTTATTCATCATTGGTTCCCCACCTGTAATACTTAACGTTCGCAAATGTGGGATTTCATCTAATCGCTTCTCTATCAGTTCCATTGGCAATGCATCTGGATCCATTTGTTGTAAGGTATACCCTACAGCGCAATGTGCACAACGCATATTACACATATACGTCGTTGTAAATTCAATATTAGATAATGTCATTTTCCCGTGTTCCTTTACATCCATGTAAGCTTCCCATGGATCATTGGTTGGTGACATTGGTTGATTTATTGTACGTACACTCATTTTTTACAAAACTTCCTTTCTATTTACCTTATTCATTTTAACATGCCTACCATTTCTTGCTTACCCCTCATTTATAATTGACCGAGATTTACACAGAAAAAATACTGAAATTCCGATTATTTTTAATCCCATTGGAAAAGATAAAAAAGAATATATTTGTTTGTATTGACTAAAATCAAATGAAATGAGGAACAAACATGACAAAAAAAGATGAATCTATGAACAAAAGTAACTTAGAAAATGATATGTCACTTACAAATCGTCAAGGTCATCCTGTCACAAACAATCAAAACATACGCACAGTGAGTAACCGAGGTCCTGCTACATTAGAAAACTATGATTTCATTGAGAAAATTAGTCATTTTGACCGTGAAAAAATTCCAGAAAGAATCGTTCATGCACGAGGAGCTGGAGCCCATGGATACTTTGAAACGTATGGTACTGTTGGAAATGATCCAGTGTCCAAATATACACGAGCAAAAGTATTTCAAGATAAAGGTAAACAAACTCCTGTATTTGTACGTTTTTCTACAGTAGTACATGGAAATCACTCTCCAGAAACGGTTCGTGATCCACGTGGGTTTGCTGTGAAATTTTATACTGAGGACGGAAACTGGGATTTAGTAGGAAATAACCTCAAAATATTTTTTATTCGTGATGCAATGAAATTCCCAGATATGATTCACGCCTTCCGTCCTGATCCAGTAACTAATATCCAAGATTCTGAAAGATTCTTTGATTTTTGTGCAAACTCTCCTGAATCCTTTCATATGGTGACCTTTGTATATTCACCTTGGGGAATTCCAGCAAATTACCGGATGATGCAAGGCTCTGGAGTGAATACGTATAAATGGGTTAATAAAGATGGTGAGGCTGTACTTGTGAAGTATCACTGGGAACCAAAGCAAGGCATTAAAAATTTAACTACCAAAGAAGCTGAAGAGATTCAAGCTACCAACTTCAACCATGCGACACAAGATTTATACGATGCAATCGAAAATGGAGACTACCCAGAATGGGAGTTATTTGTTCAAATTATGAGTGATGGTGAACATCCAGAACTAGACTTTGACCCTTTAGACGATACTAAATTGTGGCCAGAGGATCAGTTCCCATGGCATCCAGTCGGTAAAATGGTATTAAATAAAAACCCTGAAAATTACTTTACAGAAGTAGAACAAGCCGCATTTGGAACTGGCGTTTTAGTAGATGGATTAGACTTCTCTGACGATAAAATGCTGCAAGGAAGGACGTTCTCTTATTCCGATACTCAACGCTATCGTGTAGGAGCAAACTATCTGCAAGTACCAGTTAATGAATCTAAGAAACGTGTCGCTACCAACCATGAAGGTGGTCAACTGCGTCAGAAAAATGATAAAGCACCTGCACAAAATCCACATATCAACTATGAGCCATCTGTACTTGGAGGCCTAGAAGAAACAGAACAAACCGGTAAAGAATACACGCCTCACATTGAGGGGAATCTTGTACGCGAATCCATTGATCGGAACGATAATACAAAACAAGCTGGACATACATTCCGTGAATTCGAGGAATGGGAAAAAGCAGAATTAATTTCCAATTTAGTCGGTGACTTATCTGTAAGTGACCAACGCATTCAAGATAAAATGATTGCGTTAGCAGAAGAAGCAGACGAAGAATATGGCAGACGTTTACGTGAAGGATTAGCGGAAGCGAAGAAAATGGGTACACCACATAATCCTTTAGGTGCAAAAGATGCTGAACAAGCGCCGAAAAAAGCAATAGACAAAGGACATGAGGCTGATCCGTATTAAGTTGAAAAATATAAAAACCCGAACTATCAAATCTGTAGTTCGGGTTTTTATATGACCATGTTAATGAGTTACCATTTCCGCTTCGTCTCTTGAATTCTGGGCACTCATCATGCTTATAAGTTACCTTTTTCGCCTCGTCTTCCGTATTATGGGCACTCATTAAGCTTTTGAGTTACCTTATCAGCCTCGTCTTCCGTATTATGGGCACTCATTAAGCTTTTGAGTTACCTTATCAGCCTTGTCCTCCGTATTATGGGCACTCATTAAGCTTTTGAGTTACCTTATCAGCCTCGTCCTCCGTATTATGGGCACTCATCATGCTTTTGAGTTACCTTATCAGCCTTGTCTTCCGTATTATGGGCACTCATCATGCTTATAAGTTACCTTTTTCGCCTCGCCCTCCGTATTATGGGGCACTCATCATGCTTATAAGTTACCTTTTTCGCCTCGTCTTCCGTATTATGGGCACTCATTAAGCTTTTGAGTTACCTTATCAGCCTCGTCCTCCGTATTATGGGCACTCATCTCATCGGCATTTTTCCTGTTAAGATGAATGTTCTACTATTTCAGATGGTTTCATCCATCTTGATACTAATCCATGCTTTGGTGATAAAAGAAAGCTTATTAAGAAAATAAGTCCAGTTGCAAATGCCATTGATCCAGAAATAGATGTATCTAGCCAAGTTGCAATCCAATATCCAACGATAGCTGCTAATACACCAAAACTTCCACTCAACAGTAACATAACAATCAACTTATCTGTCCATAAATACGCTGCTGCTGCTGGAGTAATTAACATGGCCACAACGAGTATCGCACCTACCGCATCAAAAGAAGCTACAGTGGTTACCGAGACTAGTGTCATAAACACATAATGTAGTAACAATACTGGTATACCAATACTTGCAGCTAAAGCTGGATCAAAGGACGTTATTTTCCATTCCTTATAGAAAGCAACGATAAAGAAAATAACAATCAATAATACTATCGCTAATAATGCCGTAGCCCGAGGTATATCTCCGATTATCGGGAGACTTACAGTTGTAAACGGAATAAACGTAATTTCACCCATTAATGCGTGTTTTACATCAAGATGAACATTCCCAACTGAAGTAGATATTAAGATGACACCGATAGCAAATAACGTAGTAAATACAATCCCTAGTGAGGCATCATGTTGTACTTTTAGGGAGTTTAACATTTGAACAAGAAATGCTGTTAATATTCCAGCTAAAATTCCTCCAACTAGCATCGCAGTTCCACTTAATTGTTGTGTAACCATATAGGCCAACACAATTCCTAATAAAACCGTATGACTTATTGCATCCGCCATCATCGCTTGCTTTCTCAAAATCAGAAATACACCAATTAATCCACAGGAAAGGCCAACAAGTGCAGCAGTTAAAATAATCCAAGCTGTATACGTCATGATGCATCACCATCTTTTATAGCTAATATACTATTGGAATTTCGTTGTTGTATCTTAAATTGAATATAACGAATGATAATACCTTTCTCTTTTCCAAATAATAAAGAACCAATAAAGAATATCGCAGAAGCTACAACGATAAATGGTCCAGTTGGCAGGCCACTACCTGTTGAACTAATCCATGAACCAACTGCTCCCGATATCCCTCCAAATGTTGCAGATAGTAGAATCATATATCTAAAGGAATGCGTCCAGTATCTTGCGCTAACTGCTGGAATAATAAGCATCGCTGCCATTAAAATGACTCCAACTGCCTGAATCCCGATTACAATCGTGGTTACGAGAACAAGTGTATAAAGTGCATTCATTCCACGTATAGACATCCCTATTCCTTTTGCAAAAGAAGCATCGAATAAGTAAAGCTTCCATTCTTTAAATCCAATAAATACGATAAATATAACAATCCCAGCAAGTACAATCATTGTCACTACGTCAGAGCGAACCATTGCGGCAGCTTGCCCGTAGATGAAGCTGTCTAATCCACTTTGATTACCACCCGCAGAACGATTAGCAATAGATAACAGCATTACTCCAACACCGTAAAATACAGAAAGAACCATACCCATTGCTGTATCCTCGGTTATTCGACTAGATCCTGTTATCCATTGGACTAAAAAGGCCCCAAGCAACGCACTCGTAGCCGCTCCAAGCACTAGCAATAATAAATTTTTCTCGCCAATGATTAAAAAGGCAATAACTACTCCAGGTAAGGCGGCATGAGAAAGCGCATCACTCATTAGATTTTGTTTTTTCCAATAAGCTAAGCAGCCAATAACACCTGCTGCTATTCCTAAGATAGCAGTGCTAAGTAGTACCCACATTGTATTACTATGAAGTAGTGTGGACCACATACTGATCTCCCTCTCCAATCCATTGCATATTACCGCCATATGTTTTCGCTATGTTCTCTTTGGTAAAGATGTCGTCCGTCTTTCCATACGCATATACTGTACGATTTAAAAATAGTACATGATCAAAATATTCCGGAACTGTCTGTAAATCATGATGCACAACCATTACTGTTTTTCCTTGTTGTTTTAATTCCTGGAGAATTGCCATAATTGCTTTTTCTGTAGACGCATCTACTCCAGCTAGTGGTTCATCCATAAAGTATAAATCAGCATTTTGAACTAAAGCACGTGCTAAAAAGACACGCTGTTGTTGCCCTCCAGAAAGTTGACTGATTTGACGATGCGCATAGGCATTCATCCCCATCTTATCCAACGCTTCCATCGCTTTCTCTTTGTCTTTTTTCGAAGGTGTACGAAGCCAACCGATCTTGCCATAGAGCCCCATCGTCACTACATCTAAGGCATCAGTAGGAAAATCCCAATCAACCGAACCACGCTGCGGTACATATCCAATCTTTTTCTTCGTTTTTTTGAACGTCTGTCCCCAAAAGTTTACCTTACCAGTTAATATTGGATGAAGTCCGAGCATCGTTTTAATTAAAGTTGATTTTCCTGCACCATTTGGTCCAACGATTCCTGTTAGTGTACCTTCTTCCACTCGAAACTGAACATTCTCTAATACTTTATTTTTTTGATAAGAAGCAGATAAATCATCTACATGTATGACAGATGACCCCACTTTAATCATCTCCTCTAGTTAATGCTTCATGAATGGTATCTATATTATGCTGATACATGCCAATATAAGTACCTTCATCTGTACCTTTTTCACCCATTGCGTCCGAGAATAATTCTCCACCAAGTTGTACATCTACACCATTACTCGAAGCACCTTCAATAACTGCATTGATGGAATCTTGGTTTACGCTACTTTCAACAAAAATTGCCGGCACTTTGTATTCCTCAATTAATCCAATAGTTTCATTAATATCTGAAACGCCAATTTCACCTTCTGTACTTAGACCTTGTAGTCCAACTACTTCCATGTCATGCTGGTTTCCAAAATAACCAAATGCATCATGAGCAGTTACTAACACACGTTGCTCTTCCGGTATTTCTTCTAGCTTTTCTGCACTCTCTCGTAAGCTATCTAACTCTTCAAAATAGGCTTGTTTATTCGCTTCAAATTCGTCTGCATGTTCTGGTGCATATTCTTTTAATTCTTCAACCGCTGCATTTAGAGCGCTCTCCCAAAGGTCTATATCAAACCAAATATGCGGATCTACCGCCCCTTCTTCGTCTTCTAGTAATTGTTCTTCTGAAAGTGTATCTCCAATTGCTAAGACAGGTTTTTCAGTACCGATAGAATCAAATACATCGACCATATTCACTTCCAAATTTAACCCATTATAAAAGATTAAATCTGCACTATCGACTTTTGAGATATCGCTTTGTGTCGGATTGTATAAATGCGGGTCCACCGAAGGTCCCATCAAACTTTCAACATTTACATGTTCTCCACCAATTACAGATAGAGGTTCACCGATTTGCGCAATAGTCGTGACTACATTTATTTTTTCCTCTTTATTACTAGTAGTCTCTTCACTTGATCCACATGCTGCTAAAAATAATAGTCCAACAATCATTGCTAATCCCCATATGTTTTTCTTAAAACTTTTCATTTTGTATTCCCCTTTCAATTTTGCCTTAGGTAAACTTTATTCGTTAATCCCTACATTATGCTTAGTTTTTTATTTTGTCAAGTAAATTTTATGTAGGATACTTTTTTGCGTCAAGGAAACTTTTTTACTATAAAAAAAGAGGTCAGGGCAATAGTATTTACTCAAAAGATACATTTAAATGAACTGCTTTAGAAATATACTGCACTATGCATCGGGAAACTTACCTTTGTATTCCTCAAAAAAAATCTTCGTATATTTCTTATGTTCATTCTAATCCACTCGTCTTTTGAACAAAACTTTTTATGCCTCAACCTCTTATCCTTTCAAGGAATCATGAATAACATTTAAAATCGAATGTAATTTTTTTGCTTCAACCTGTCCCGGTGCTGAAGCTTGTTTACCTGAAGCAAATGTGATTGCTGAACCAAATACTTCTCCAGCTAAACGACTTATTACTCCTTCTCCTCCCATTGACATGGTAACAATTGGTATCTTACTTTGTTCATTCATATCAGATGTTGCAGAAAGCAAAGTTAGAACATCTGTATTACTATGAGGCATCACAGCAATTTTTCCAATATCAGCCTCGTAATCAGCTGCTAATTTTAGACGCGATATGATTTCTTCATGTGAAGGCGTCTGATTAAAATCATGATTAGAAATAACCACTTTTTGGTTATGCAAATGAGCAAAAGAAACAAGCTCTTTTACTAACTTCTCACCTCGATGCAGTTCAACATCAATCATGTTGGTCAGCTCTGACTCGATCACGAAACGATTAATTTCCTTATATTTTTCCAGAGTGACTTTTCTCCCTCCACCTTCTTCTTTTGTCCGGAAAGTAAATAATAGAGGGAAATTGGGTATTTCTTGGTTTATTTTTTGTAGCATACTTTTTACCGCTTCTTTATTTTCAATTTCTTGGAATAAATCTCCTCTCCACTCGACTAAATCAACTTTGATTGTTTGTAGTAAATCTAACTCGTCATTTATTTCTTTCTTAGTAGCTCCTGTTATCGGAACACACACTTTCGGTTTTCCCTCTCCGATAGATAAATTCTTCACACGAACAACGTTTTTCATTGACGCTCACCCCTCTTATCACCATAGTATATCAAAATATTTCACTTGCCTATTGACTTTAATCTTTTTTAGTTTTATAGTTATACACATGAGTATATAACCATATAACCATAATGGTATAGTAGGTGGTGAAAACATTGAACCAGTTAGATAGTGATAAACCAATATTTATCCAAGTTCGAGAAATGATTGAAGATCAAATTGTGAATGACCAGTTGAAAGAAGGAGATCAAGCTCCTTCAACTAATCAACTTGTTCAGTTTTACAAAATAAATCATGCGACAGTTTCGAAAGGAATCAATCAGTTAGTTGAGGAAGATATCTTATTTAAAAAACGAGGTGTAGGTATGTTCGTTATGGAAGGAGCCAAAAAGAAGTTGATTCAAAAACGAAAAGAATCTTTTATGGATAACTATGTTATCGGTCTCGTTCAAGAAGCAGAGAAGTTAAAAGTATCAGAGCAAGAAATATTCGATTTAATAAAACAAGCGAAAAGGAGGATTCAATCATGAGCTATGAAATAATAGTCAATGATTTAACAGTACGATATAAAGATTTTAAAGCACTTAATCAAGTTAGCTTTACACTTAACAAAGGAAAAATCCATGGATTGCTTGGAAGAAATGGAGCAGGTAAAACAACTTTACTATCGATTCTTTCTAACTTCCGCAAAGCAGAGGAAGGAACGATTACAATTGATGGGGAAGATCCTTTCGACCACCCACGTATTATGCAAGGTACTGCTTTTATCTATGATAAAGATCAAACGTATGAATACGAAAAAGTAGGCGACGTGTTAAAAGAGCTCTCCGACTTTCGTCCAAATTTTGACGCATCCTATGCCAATGAATTAGTCAAGAAATTCAAGCTTCCATTAAAAAAGAAGATTAATCAATTATCCAAAGGAAAACAGTCTGCGCTACAAGTAACTATTGGTTTAGCATGCCGTACGCCATTAACCATTTTCGATGAAGCATATTTAGGAATGGATGCTCCAACAAGAGAATTATTTTACAAAGAATTGTTGGCTGATCAAGAAAAACATCCTAGAACGATGATCGTATCCACACACCTAGTATCTGAGATGGATTACCTTTTTGATGAAGTTACCATCATTCATCACGGTAAAATTCTCTTACAAGACACAAATGAAAATGTTATTTCTAAAGGTTTTTCCATTACTGGAAATAAAGACCATGTAGATGCATTCACCAATGAACTTGAAGTTTTAAATAGTCAAATTTTAGGTGGAACAAAATCAGTAATGGTGTTCGGAGAATTATCTGAACAAAAAAGAAGGGAAGCAAAAGATTTAGACTTGGATATTGGTCCGCTTTCATTACATGATTTATTTATTCATTTAACAAAGGAGGAAGATGAAGCATGAATACAAAAAAACTTGGGTTAGGCATATTCAGAGAGCAATTCAAATGGTCTTTATGGTACACATTTACAATTCTTCTTATCTATATTGCTGTATTATTATATCAAGTATATGTAGAAGCAATTGAATTCACAGATTTTTCCATGTTTTCTAATGGATCGTCTTCTATATTTATGTTAATAATTGGAATTTTATCCACTTATAGCTTTTTCGATTACTTTGCAAAACAAGGTATTACACGGAGAAACTTTTTCAAGGCAACCATTGGTGCCTCAGTGTTACTTGCTATAGCAATTTCTATAACCATATTTCTTATGAATGGATTGTTGCACCTATTAGTTCAGAATGCTAGATGGGATATTACATGGACAAATGAAGTATCACCCACAGGGTTCTTTTCCTTTATCGAAGTGTTTATTAGTTACACACTAATCCACGCACTATACTACTTGATTGGTTGGATGATTGGTTTAGGATATTATCGATTGGGCTGGGTTCTCGGTACATTAGCTTTTGTACCGCTAGCACTAATATTTGTAAATATTACTGGTTTACTGTGGGGGCTATCTCATATTAATTTCTTCCCACATTTATCTTTACAATCCTTCCCATTATCCATTGTATTGAGTATTGTGTTTGCAGGAATTTTGTTGTACATTAATCACCGACTCATTAAAGAGATTACAGTTGTAATGTAACAACTATTTAAAATCTTAATGGCTTTCAAATTTGTTACAGCAATAAAATGTGAGTGTCTCCACACGGAAAGCACAAGCTCCGAAATCATTTCCCATAGTTTCGTGCTTGCAGGGAGGAGCATCTCACATTTTACGCTGTGACATTATTCAAATCCAGCAGAATCAATGGTTTGCATTTGTATCATCAAGTCAACTGTTGTTCCGCAAACTGTCGATACAATGGATGAGATTCAATCAACTCTTGATGATTTCCTTTTCCTGTTATTTGTCCATCCTCAATAAAAATAATTTGATCCGCATCTACAATCGTTGACAATCGATGGGCGATAACAAATGTTGTTCTCCCCTCCATTAGACGCTGCAACGCCTTTTGAACTACTTGTTCAGATTGACTATCAAGGCTAGCTGTCGCTTCATCTAGAAGCAACAACTTTGGATTACGTAAAAAAGCTCTTGCTATATTAATCCTCTGTCGTTGTCCACCAGATAATTTCGTTCCCCGCTCCCCTACTTCAGTATTTAAACCATTTGGAAGTTCTTTAATAAATTGGTCAGCATATGCCATTTCCGCAACTTCCCACAGCTGACTATCGTTTATTTTATCCGCATCTCGAAGCCCGTAAGTTAAATTATCCCTGATTGTCCCTGACATCATAGAACTTTCTTGAGAAACATACCCTAACTGAGTACGCCAAGATAACATGGATACTTCATTAATCGGTTGACTTCCAATTAAAATCTCACCTTTACCAGGTTGATAATACTGCTCAATAAGACCAAATACCGTTGTCTTCCCTCCACCACTTGGTCCAGCAAAAGCAATCATCTCACCTGGATTTGCTTGGAAAGAAATATTTTTAAGTACCTCTTCCCCATTTTCATAAGAAAAGGATACGTCGGAAAACTGTAAAGCTTCATTATCAATTTTTTTATCGATTCCTTTATGTGTCTCTTCTACATCCTCATCCAGAATTTCTACAATTCTTCCAGTAGCACCTTTTGCTTTTTGTAATTCAGTAAAGAACATGGCAAATGTAGTTATTGGAAATGTAATTTGAAATAAATAGAGTAAGAAAGCGACTAATGCCCCAGTCGTCATCGTTCCTTCTTCTACTCGAATTCCGCCATACCCTATAATAACTACAATAACGAGCATCACGACCATGTACATAAACGGACCAATTACAGAGAAGATTTTGGCTTCCCTTAATCCTGTGCGAAACAAATTACCAATACCCTTTAAACCTTTTTGTTGTTCTGCTTCCTCAGCGGTAGATGATTTCATCAACTTAATTTCACTAATCGTTTGTTGAATATCCCCTTGAAAAGAAGCCGTTTCATCTTGTAATTTACGTGAAACTTTTGACATTCGTGTTCCTAATGGAATCATTACAATTACTGTAACCGGTACAGCTACCAGCATCATTAATGTCATACGCCAATCCATTATTAATAAGATGGTGACTGCACCGATAATAGATATTAGTCCGGAGATAAATTGTGGAAAGTGCTGCGATACGAGATCTTTTACAATACCCGTATCATTAATTACTCTACTAACGGATTCCCCACTGGGTTGTTGATCAAAATACCTGACAGGTAGACGAATCATCTTTTGCCAAATAGACTCCCTTAAATACGCCACTACTCGTTGCCCGACATAGGCTAATGCATAAGTAGAAAAACCATCAATCAGTGCATGTAATACAAATATACCTATAATGAGTAAGATAAAGTTTAAGGTTAGTGAAGTTAATGAAAATCCATCGACTAACTCCCTTGTTAACAGTGGTATTGTAAGTCCTACCAACGTCGTGATAATACTTCCAATTAATCCTAAAGCAAGAATAAACTTTGGGATATTCGCAGTCAAAATTAAAGATAGAAATGCTTTTTTATTACGTTGATATTTTTCCATTCCATGCTTCTCCCTTCCAGAAATCGCTGTTTTCTGTCATATATGTTGTCATCATTTCATCGAGCCACTGTTCTTCTTCCTTTGTTAACGGTGTCGGAACTAGCTTCTCCATTTCTAAGATAAAACGATTCAACTCTTCATCACTGACGTCTTGCACTTTTTCAGATTTTAATATGCTTTCAAGCTCCTCAAATCCTTCCACTTTAAAAATATCTAGAACAAAATTTAAAAAACGCTGAAATAGATTCATTACTTCTGAATCATCACTTGACTTTCCTACTAATCGTTTCGTTTCTTTATAGAAATGCAACATTTCTTTCTCCCAGAGCAACTTTTCACTACTAGTTGCTTTAAATAATTCATCAATCGCTTGGTCTGACATAATCCCTTTTGATATTTCTTTCTGTTGTTTTTCCGTTTGCATACTTGCAAGCAAACTTACTAACATGTCTTTGTCAATTTCTTTTTCATCTTCAATAAGTTGTACTGATCGTTGTATCATCTCCAAAGACACTTCAATTTTCTCTTTCTCTTCTACTAATTTTGCTTCTTGTAATCTTAATGTTTCAATAAAACTCAAATCAACACTTGTTGAGATGATGATTTCTTTAATTTCTTCTAATGTAAATCCCAAAAATTTCAGTGTTAAAATCTGGTGCAGACGAAGCATATCTTCTTTTACGTACTTACGATGTCCTGTATTCTTATCCCTTTTTGGTTGTAATATCCCTTTTTCATCATAATAGTGCAATGTTCGTATCGATAAACCTGTGTATTCAGCAAATTCACTCACAGAAAAAATATCGTTTGTCATGAATTATCCCCTTTCCTAAGTAAATCATATCACCTCACGTTACGTTAGGCGCAATAAAAACTCTATAGAAAAAGAAACATCCTTTTCTATAGAATAGAACTCCTCCAAAAGTTTTGAAATAATCTCATTGTTATATTTCAAAAAATCTATTAAGATAATAGTGGAGGTGTCTATGTGGATGGTTTTGAGCGAAGAAAACAGATGAAGAAACAGGCCATTATCCATGCGGGTTTAGAATTATTCCAACAAAATGGAATTAAAAATGTATCTATAAATGAAATTGCAACACACGCAAATGTATCGCAAGTGACCATATACAATTACTTTGAGAGTAAAGAAAAGTTACAATACGAAGTACTCATTCAGTTTATCCATGAATATTGGAATGAATATAAAACATTGATTGACAGTAATTTATCATTTACAGAGAAATTAAGAATGGTAATGTTTGATAAAATGGAAGCAGCAAGTAATATTCATACGGAATTTTATGCTTATTTAATAGATGAGTTGTCTAAAAATAACAGTTATTTAACCAAGTTATATCAAAAAGAGATAATCCCCTCCGTTATGGAATTATTCAACCAAGGTCGAGAAGCAAAGGAAATCGAACCGAATCTAAATAACGAAGCGATTTTCTTTTATATGCAAATGTTTACAGATTATATAAGAAGAGAAGATGTTATTTCACAAGCACTTCCGCTTAAGGAAGAATTAACGCAAATCTTTTTCTACGGAATTACAGGAAACAAAAATAGGGTGTAAGCCCTTATTAGCCGGAGTTGGAACAATTGATTTGATAACAGTAATACACTATACTATGAATCAATTGAAAGGAGTCTTTCAGATGTTAAATACAAAACTAGAATCACAGGCTTTTGCCCTTTTAAAAGATAAAATTCAACTTATTCAACAAAACGATCATGCAATATATTTGGTTGGGCCAATCCAACTTCCGATAAACTTAGAAGGAGAGACTACTGTTTTTCAATGGTATTGTTGGTTAAATTATGATGAAGTAACAGAGGATTATGAAAGAATGATTGAAAAGCTATCTTCTGCAAATCTGGCAGAATATCAACAATCTAGTGTCTTGGTCTATGGAGATTTTGCTCAGACAGAAGATGCACTTATTCGTATGCATTCGATTTGCCATACTGGTGACATTTTTGGTAGCAAACGTTGTGACTGTGGCTTTCAATTAAAGGAATCATTGAAGAAAATTAGAGAACATGGTACTGGTGCTTTATTTTATTTAGCAAATCACGAAGGACGCGGTATAGGCTTATTTAGTAAAGCGATGGCCTATGTACTACAAGAGAATGGTTATGACACTGTGGAAGCAAATGAAAGTCTTGGGTACGTAAATGATGCAAGAGATTATAAAGATGCAATTGCAGTTTTGCGGACACTTCGCAGCAAGCCAGTTACACTGATCACAAACAACCCACTCAAAGTAGAAGCTCTTGAAAATGCTGGGTTACACCTATCTGGACGAACTCCTTTGTGGGGCGACCGTTCAGAATATAACCAAAAATATCTAGACACTAAAGTGATAAAATCCGGTCACTTACGAGAGGATGGAAAATGCAGTAATGACTAATGATAAGCAATATATGAAACTCGCTTTAGAGAATGCAAAAGCGATGAAAGGTCAAACAGACCCAAATCCTTTAGTCGGTGCGGTTATTGTTAATCATAATCGAATTGTCGGTGTAGGAACCCACCTCAAGGCCGGTGAACCACATGCAGAAATTCATGCGCTACAAATGGCTGGTAATAATGCCAAAGGAGCAACGGTCTATGTCACACTAGAACCTTGTTCACACCAAGGTCGAACAGGCCCTTGTGCCCGTGCACTAGTTGAAGCAGGTATACAACGCGTTGTTATCGCAACTCTTGATCCAAATCCTTTGGTAGCAGGAACTGGTGTAAAAATACTACAAGATGCTGGAATCGAAGTAGAAGTCGGTGTACTAGAAGAAGAATCTATTTCGATGAATGAAGTGTTCAATAAATTTATTACTCAAAAATTGCCTTTTATTACAATGAAGGCCGCTTCTACATTAGACGGAAAAGTAGCAACAAAGACCAACCATAGTAAGTGGATTACTTCTGAAGAAGCACGTGAAGATGTTCACCATCTTAGAAATGAACATGCTGCAATATTAGTTGGCATTCAAACTATACTTCATGATAATCCAGCACTTACCACCAGAATACCAAATGGACGGAATCCAATCAGAATTGTACTTGATTCAAATTTACGTATCCCTCTTGATTCACAACTTATTCAAGATCAACAAGCTCACACAATGATATTTACAAAAGAAGAAGTAGATCTGAAAAAAAAGGAAAAGTTAGAATCGCTTGGTGTCGAGGTAGTTATAACTTCTGGCAAGGAACAGACTGACATACAGGATGTTGTTAATCATCTCGGAAACCAACAAATTTCCTCCTTATTATTAGAGGGTGGAGGAAATATCCATGCTTCTTTCTTAGCAGCTGGACTCGTTGATAAAATAGTCCTTTACATGGCTCCAAAATTAAGTGGTGGAAAAGATGCACCTACCTTCTTTGAAGGGACAGGTATCGAATGGATGGAAGATTCTATTGATTTAATTAACTTAAGCGTAGATCAGATTGGATCTGATTTTAGATTTATCGGATATCCGGTTTTTAAAGAATTAAATGATTAGGAGTTTCATAGATGAAATTTGGTTTTGATATTGACGATACACTGATACGATTACGCGAACATGCTTTTCACATTTATCAAAGAAAGCTAAACCAACAAGTTGAAAAAGAAAAATTTGATCAACTTGACCGTGTAGAAATTCATGAATTATTCAGCCTGAACGAGCAGGAAGGCAAACAGATGTGGGAGGATTCACTAGAAGAAATATACTTTACGGATTGCCCACTTTACCCTGGGGCATTGGAGGCCATTCAACAACTTGAAGAACGTAGCCTTGAAATTTATTATATCACTGCTCGCCCCAAGCCACATGGTGAGCAAACGAAAGCTTGGTTACGTCAAAATGGGTTCCCTGTTTTAGATAGTCGTTTTTTTCATGGAATGAAGGATACTGAAAAAGTGAAGGTAATTCAACAGCTTGACTTAGACTACTATGTGGATGACAAACCCGCTGTTTTAGATACACTGGCTAAAACAAATACGAACCTTCTTATTAAAGACCAATCTTACAATCGAAATTTTAATAAATTCTCACGTATCATTGATTGGCATGACTTTTTACAGAATAAAATGTAATAAAACGCCCGATAACCAATTTTAGGTTTCGGGCGTTTTTGATATTCACTTTATTAAGCGTTGGTCTGGCGAAAGCGAACAACAGCCATCATGATGATGGTAACTACTAGCGCTGGTACTATCCATCCTAAACCTTCATTGTAAAATGGTAATACCGTTTCAAATACATTAAGAATCGGTTGCATCCAAGCAAAGTTCTCGATTCCTAAAGAATCACACAACGCTTTTAAGCCATCAAAAATACTGAGAATAAACGTAATACCAATAGTTGGTAAATACACCCATCGAGAGTGATAGAATAATGGAGATACAAATGTTAATAAGACAAGCACCATTGCTAAAGGATACAAGAACATTAATACAGGGATGGAGAACGTTATGATGTTCGTCAATCCAAAATTAGCAACGATAAACGTTAAAATAGAGAAGAAGAAAACAAAAGGTTTGTATCCTATTTTCGGAAATAATGTATTAAAATACTCTGCATTTGCCGTTACTAAACCAATCGCAGTGGTCAAACAAGCTAATGAAATCAGAACTGCCATTAATAAACTACCGAACGTTCCAAAATAATGACTCGCTGCGCCACTTAATACCGGTCCACCATTATCAAAATATCCTATAGTACTTACACTCGTTGCTCCTAAATATGAAATACCAACATAGATTACCCCTAATAGCAAAATAGCAGTAATCCCTGTTTTCGCTGTAGCAACTAATATCCCCTGTTTCGATTTTACTCCTAAAGCACGAATGGATTGAATAACGATGATTCCAAATACCAGCGCTGCCAGTGCATCCATTGTGTTATATCCCTCTAAAAAACCTTTAAAGAAACTAGATGCTTGATAAGCTTCTTGCGGTTCTTGAATAGATCCCATTGGATTGAAAAATGAAACAATCAATAGTATTGCTAACAAAATGATTAACAGTGGTGCAAGGATTTTTCCAATATTATCAACAATTTTCGCTGGATATAATGAAAATAATAAAGTAATTAGGAAAAATACGATTGTAAAAATGAGTAGACCCGTTTGAAATGATTCTTCTTTAATAAACGGTCCAATCCCTACTTCAAATGCTACCGTTCCCGTTCTCGGTGCTGCAAAAAATGGTCCAATTGTAAGATAAAGTAATGCAGTAAATCCAACCCCATAAATTGGATGTACTCTGCTCGCCAATTCTTGAAGATTTTTCTTACCTGAATATCCCATTGCTAATATTCCAAGTAAAGGTAAGCCTACACCGGTTATTAAAAATCCAATGATCGCAGGAACAATATTTTCTCCTGCCAGTTGCCCTAGTTGTGCTGGAAAAATAAGATTTCCTGCCCCAAAGAACAATGCGAAAAGCATAAATGCAATCGCTAAGTATTGTTTTACTTGTAATTTATTATCCATAGCTGTGATTCCCTCCAACATAGCCGAAAAATTCTTGGAATTATCTGATTTTTTAGTATAAGAAGTACAACGAAAATAATCATACACCTTACCTCATATAAATGCAACATATTTTGACAAGTTTCTACAATTTATTTCATGGTAAAATTTTCTTTGTTTTAAGGTAGACAGATATAAGGAATGAAGTTAATATTTATAGTAATTTGAACATTCCAAAACAAAGGAGGATACAACATGAAACAATCCAAAAGATTAAAACAATTACCTCCACAATTCTTTGCATCTCTCGTACAAAAAGTAAATCAAGCCATTTCTGAAGGAAGAGATGTTATTAATTTAGGTCAAGGTAATCCAGACCAACCTACTCCATCTCATATTATAAAAGCTTTACAATCAGCCGCAGAAGATCCTATAACTCATAAGTATTCCCCTTTTCGCGGAACCGAAGATTTTCGGAAAGCAGCTGCTACGTTTTACAAACGAGAATACCAAGTAGATTTGGATCCTGACACAGAAATTGCTATATTATTTGGAAGTAAAATTGGACTTGTAGAACTTCCATTAGCACTGATGAACCCTAATGAATGGATGATGCTCCCTAATCCAGGATACCCCGATTATTTGTCGAGCATACCATTAGCTGATATTCAATATGATACTATGCCTCTTTTAGAAGAAAATAATTTTTTACCAAATTATGAACAACTTACCCTAAGCCAAAAAGAACGCACGAAGCTATTATATTTAAATTACCCAAACAATCCGACTGGAGCTACTGCACATAGTGATTTCTTTAAAGAAACTGTGGCACTTGGAAAGAATTATGATATTGGAATTGTTCATGATTTTGCTTATGGAGCAATCGGTTTCAACGAAGAAAAACCGATTAGTTTTCTACAAACAGAAGGGGCAAAAGAAGTAGGAATTGAGCTATATACGCTATCTAAAACGTATAATATGGCAGGTTGGCGCATCGGCTTTGCAGCTGGTAATAAAGAAATGATTGAAGCCATTAATATTTTACAAGATCATTTATTCGTCAGTATCTTTCCTGCAATACAAAGAGCCGCTTCAGAAGCATTATTAAGTGATCAAAGCAGTGTACAAGATTTAGTTACCCTATATCAAAAACGAAGAGATACGTTAATTACTGAATGTAAACGTATTGGCTGGGATATAAAAGCACCAAAAGGCTCCTTCTTCGCTTGGTTACCTGTACCAAAAGGATTCACCAGTGAGACTTTTGCTGATTATTTATTGAATCAGGTCGATGTAGCTGTTGCAGCTGGAAATGGATTTGGAACTTTCGGTGAAGGCTACATACGCATAGGTTTACTTGTCGATGAAGAACGTATTGTGGAAGCAATGAAACGTATAGAAAGATTAAACCTATTTTAAATCAACTCGAAAGGAAAGATATACATGAGTAAAGAGAGCATACTTGAAATTGTTCATCAACTTAAAAAAGCGCATCATTCCAAACAGCCTATTCCTTTTATTCGAGATGAGTTCGATCTAACAGAAGAAGAAGCTTATCAAGTTCAGGAGTTATATATTAAACATCAGCTTGAAGAAAATAACGTACATATCTCAGGATATAAAGTTAGTATGACAAGTAAAGAGACCCAAGCAATAGCAAGTACACATGAACCTGCATACGGCACATTGTTATCGAATCATGTAATATCATCAGGAAGACAATTATCAAAGTCGGAACTTTTTCAGCCATTAATTGAACCTGAATTAATCTTTATTGTAAACGAAGATTTAACACTAGACGCAGAAGAAGCCGAGATTCTTCAAAAAACAAGTATGGCTGCTGGAATCGAGATTCCTGATGCACGCTATATTGATTGGTTCCCAAACTTTTCTCTTATCGACTTATTAAGCGATAACACAGCAACTGGTAGAGTAATAATTGCTGAACCAGTACCTATATTAGCGTTAGAACAATTAGGAAACATTCCATTAAAACTATATCATAACGGAGAGAAGATTAAAGAAGCATTCTCTTCTGCTGTATTAGACAATCCAATTCATGCTGTACGTTGGTTAAGTCAAAAATTAGCACTACACGGAACAACCCTAAAAAAAGGAATGATCATTTCTTCAGGCACTTTTATTTCTCCAATCCCATTAAAAATTGGTCATTACGAAGCAGTATATCCTGGAGTTGGAAAAGCAGAAATAACGATTGTGAACTAAATAAATGTAACACCCCAAAGAGTAGAGAAAATCTACTTTTAGGGGTGTTTTTATAATTACAATAGGTTTAGGCTGAAACTAAGATCCATAATAACGATTTACGTTAGCCTCCAATGTACTCGGATCTTTTTCTTTCACACGTTTTAATGTTGCAACAATTAGAAAACTAACAATCACTAGTAGCAACCAGGAACTTATCTTTCCTAAGTGAACCAAACTCCACGTATTCGCTTGATTTGGATACTCCCATGCACCAAAGTAGGTTGCTATATTTTCTGCAATCCATATGAAAAATCCAATCAGGATAAAAGAAAATACAATCGGCATACGATATCTAGACTTATCTATTTTATAAACAACATACGATTTCCAAAAAATAATCACAACTAGAATAGATAAACCCCATCGAATATCTACCCAAAAATGATGTGTGAAAAAGTTCAAGTAAATAGCTAATGCTAAAGGCGCTACTATATAGGATGAAGGCCATTGCATTAACTGAATATCAAGCCTACGCCATGCCTGACATAGATAACTTGCCACACTGGCATACATAAAACCACTATACAAAGGTACCCCGAAGACTTTCGTATACCCTTCCTCAGGATAAGCCCAAGAACCCATATGTACTTTAAACAGTTCTAGACAAAGGCCAATTATATGAAACAATGTAATTACTTTTAATTCATCTTTTGTTTCCAAACCTGATCTCAACATGAACCACTGCATGAGTATACAAATTATTAATAACCAATCATATCGTGGCAAAAAAGGTAGTGGGATGATTTGCGTAATTGCAAGTGAAGCAAAGATAACCACTGGAAATAAACAAGATAAAGCTTGCTCCCAACCAAAGCGAATGAATTGTTTTAATGCCCTCACCTTTCCACCCCTCTCACAAATAACAAACATTAATCTCCTGAATCAGACTTGTATTCTAATATATCTCCAGGCTGACAATCTAAAGCTTTGCAAATTCCTTCCAACGTCGAAAAACGAATAGCTTTTGCCTTACCATTTTTTAATATAGAAAGGTTAGCCATCGTAATTCCTACCTGTTCTGATAATTCTGTAACACTCATTTTCCGTTTTGCGAGCATTACATCAATATTTATGATAATTGCCATGTTATTCACCTCAGACTGTTAGATCATTCTCGGATTTTATATCGTTCGCATTTTTAAATAACTTTTGTAATACAGCAGCAAAAACTGCGATTATCAATGAAGAAAAAGTAATTACTAAACCAATTACCAACAACCCTGGAGCATCATCCATTTCAGCTATTATATAGAAAATGGGCAAGCTAATTACATACATCACACTGATAATCGTTGCACAATATCGGATAATTTTCAGAGATTTTATCGACCGTTCAGAGAATGCTTTGTTTTGATCTATATACTGTAATAACTTATAGGCATGTAACAATGCGTAATAAAATGGAATAGCTGTGAAATACAAATAAATTATAAACAAAGGAAGTAGATAAAAAAATTCTCCATTACGTTCAGTTATCGAAATAACTTCAGGTATTAAAAATATACATAAAGCTAAAACCGGAAGACCAATAAGAAATACGGCAACTTTCAACACTTGTGTTTCTCGCTTCATCAAAACCACCTCATCAACCATTTATTTATTATATATTAACATATATTTATCGAATTTCAATAAATATTTATCGAAAATAAAAAGCATTCCTTGTAATTACAGGAATACTCTACTCCACTATTATTTAGTAAAATATTATTCATAACTAAAAATAGCCAGATAACTCATCGCTCTAGCTAACGAAACCGATTCTATATATATATATATCTATCATAATTCATTTCCCCGCCTGGTTCACACTGTGTTAGCGTCAATGGAATATCACTGATTAGCAGCTCTAAGTCAGCCGGAGAATAACACCTTAAAGATTGCGTGACTTTCTCGGTTTCTCTACCTTCCTTCCACCAAGAATCTATCATTCTACAATTTATTGCATCAAAGTCATATTTCCTAAATAACCCTTTCTCTATCTGCATTGCCCTTCCCGAAATTTTTGCCCAATACCATGGCGTATATATATCAATCAACACTTTTCCACCTGGTCTCAGCCAGCGATGTATTCGTTTTAGTAAAACCTGTTGCTCTTGATCGTCTCCTATTCCGAATCCATCCCAATAACATACCACATCAAAATGCTCGGTTAGTTCCGTTTTATAAAAATTCTCATGTATGATGGTGATTTTAGATAGTACACCTTCTTGCTTAGCAAGTTGGTATATATAATGTACAGCATTTTCCGCTAACTCTATAACAGTAACTTCATATCCTAACTTTGCTGCAGCGACTGCAAAATAACCTCGTCCGCCACCCAATTCCAAGATTTTTTTACACGAAGATGGTGTGTATTTTTTCAATTTATTCAGTAATTTCTGTTGAGATTCAAGCTCTTCTGTATCACTCACTTCCCACAAACTATACTGCTTTTCATAAAATCCTCTCACCCATTCCACAAAACAAATCCCCTATCTACTAATTCTGGCAAGAACTTCTCTACCCTTATAAAATTTCCATGCAGTTGTTATGAGCAACAATAGTACGATAGACACAGAAGCAAGAATGTTATATTCAAGCCCAATTAATTCAAACCACGATACAATGATTGGAAACATTATCAGTATCGTTATTATCCATGGAATGATTAAAGTATAATACACTCCTAACCCATTATGTATCTTGAAAAGAGATGTCCATTTTGATTCGTTCATATGGAATATTTTTTTCATAAGGTAGAATATGGAAAGAAGCACTGCCACGTAAAATAAACCAACAATGATACCGATGAAAACATACGACAGTATCAAAATTAATATTTTTATTATCATTCTATCAATCACCTTTTTTCAGAAAAATCAATTTGTACTATCATTATACATTCAATAAGACTGAGACTAAAGTAATTTATCATCGGATAAATTCCCTCCTATCTAAACGTCAGAGTTCAAATCTCATTAATCAACTTTTAAATTCAATTTTTTTCGAATTATAAGTTCAAAAAATATTGAATAAATAGTGTTATAGAAGTATACTTATAAAAAAAGAAAAAAGGTGAGGTTATGGATATATTAAATTGGAGCTCAACAAAGGAAAATCACATTCATGTAACTATGGACTATTCCATTATTCATGAAGCCGTCTTAGGCATAGCCGCAATTACGAACAAACCTATATTATCTACTTTAGAAAAAGAAACTGAGTTTAAGAAGCTTCGAAAAGATTTATCATCTGCACTTCTTCATGAATTAAACTATCTTGAAACACATAACACATGGAAGTCTCTTTTATTATTAATTCATACCTGGAATATTCAACATATCGATGAATTTAAAGATAGAATATTAGAAACATCAGATGTGGAATTAAGGTACTCTGTCATCCCTTTCATTGGAAAAAATTATGAGGAAAACCGAAAAATGGCTGCTCGGGGAGAGAAGGAAAGTGTTAACTTATTTGAAAAAGCTACATCGAATATCTTACCAGGTTATATTACGTTTATTGTAAATTGTGAGATCAGTCAATTAAAACATCACCTCATCAATGTACTACAGTTATGGTTAAAAGAAGTTGTTTATCCCGTTCAAGACAGTATAGAAGCCGTCTTGGCACGAGATATTAAATCAAAAAAACATGCTCAGAAACAAAAGGATTCGCTATCATTTATCCAGTGGGTACTAGACGATCAAAAATTCCGTTTAGAAGATGCAGAGACTAATATTATACTGATTCCACAAATTACTTATCGACCTTGGGTTATCTATTTGGAATTACCTTCATATCAAGTGCTTTATTATCCGGTGACAAATGAAAGTATTCATCCTGAAGATACGTTAGTTCCAGATTATCAAATGCTACAAGTGTTTAAAATATTAGGTGACGATACAAGATTACGACTGATAAAACTCTTATCCAAAAGAGATTATAGTTTATCTGAGCTTGCTTCAAAAACAAATATAGGGAAAACAACCATTCACCATCATTTAAAGCTTATGCGATCCGCACGCATACTTGAAACAAACCAATCCAAATATCACCTCAATCAGGATACATTGCATAAAAATTGGAGGAAATTAGAGGACTATCTACATGAAGAATAATCAAACGATATGGCAAAACTCTTCTTTTCGCTCTTTATGGTTTGGTAGCGGTATATCTGAATTAGGTGGTGCCCTCGGTACTTTTTGTAATTCAGTATATGTATATATGCTAACAGGTTCAGAATTGGCATTAGGCAGTATGTGGTTACTATATTACGTACCATCCATACTAATACAATTTTTTATCGGTCCCTACCTAGACCATTGGAGAAAGAAAACAATAATGATCTCTGTACTGTGGTGCAGAGCTTTCTTATTCATCATACCATTGGTTTTGCTACTTCTCGATTCTCCCTCAGTATGGAGTATTTATATTATTCAATTTTTTGTTGGATTACTAACACCATTATATGTACCCGCTTCTCAGTCACTATTACCGCAAGTAGTGAGTAGTAATCAATTAATTGAAGGTAACGCCTATCTCGATAGTTTAACAAGAACTATGATGCTTGTTGCGCCGCTTATCGCAGGGTTTATCATGGATATTCTAAGTATAGAAACAACTCTAATCGTCATTATTGGTTTATTTGCTATCTCCGGAGCTATTTTATTTAGCGTTACCGAGAAAAGACAACTACAGATACAAAAGCAAGCTTGGAAAGACGAACTAAAGAATGGATGGAATAGCTTTTTTCAACAAAAACTATTATTTATACTAGCTGGATTTCTTGCAATTGTGCAATTAGGAGTAGGCGCATCCATCGTTTTGAACTTGCCTTATATCACCGTTGTCCATGGGAGTAGTATGTCTATGTACGGATTCTTCATGGCTGGATTTCCACTTGGGTATGTGATTGGTTCATTATGTATTAAATATATAAACGTAAACAATAAGCCACGTTGGATGTTATTATGTTTAATTATTGGTGGTTGTACTTATATTATTAATGGGGTCACATCCCATGTTTGGGTTGCCATTAGCTCTGAAATCTTAGCAGGAATTGCAATGAGTATATTTACAATTTGGCATCTTACCATGTTCCAGCAAAAGATTGACGATAATCA
The DNA here is from genome assembly GCF_000340475.1 of Oceanobacillus kimchii X50. Lineage (NCBI taxonomy): Bacteria > Bacillati > Bacillota > Bacilli > Caryophanales > Bacillaceae > Oceanobacillus > Oceanobacillus kimchii. Next base: position 354,715 of record NZ_CM001792.1, on the reverse strand, counting down.
GCGCACTCAATTACTATCGATACGAATGCTAATTATTCGAATTATGTTACCTATAGGAATACTAATTGGTGGATTCATAAGTGAACTTTTTACTATACGTTTAGCATTTATCATAATGGGTTTGATCACTTGTATATCTGCAACACTCGGTTTACTCTATTTCCGTTTAAATCCAATCAGGTATTGGACTCTACGAAACTTGCACGATAAAAAAGGATAATTGAAAATAGTTGTATTCTATAATTTAATTACCCATGCCATACTCAATGAAGTCAGGTTAGAATTAGAGCAGTAGATCACCAGCAATTCTTTCATCATCGTACAAACTATCTGTCTGTATTCGAAACAAATTAATTACATTCATGGAAAAAAGGATATTTCTGTTAAAAATAAACCTCCTAAACTTTTCTATGCTTAGGAGGTTTATTTTTATCTACTACTATCCATTATTTATATATATATTCGATAATGTCACCTTTACCCAAATCATATCCTTACCAATTATGCTTTAGATAATGCGATTTTTATATGTGCTAAATGATGTTCTTCGTGCCAAGCTAATTTTGCAAACTTTGTAGCAACTGATATTTCACCATTTATCTGATGAACAAAAGATTCATCTAATTGCTCTTCAGTTAAACTATATCCCAATGATACAATGCGCTCATTTATACCTTCCAACATTTTAATAGAACTTTCTATAGGCAGTTTTACATCCGGTTGAATAGCCCACTTTTCTTGATCAAAAGCAGGTACTGTTGGACTCTCATCTGTTAAAGCCAACTTCAAGCGTTGATACATGTTCAACTGAGAATCAGCAATATGATGAACAAGTTGACGAATGGTCCAGCTCCCTTCACGATAAGTTTTGCTTAATTCCTCATCATTTAATGAGTTGACCGTTTCTCCTAATCGATTCGTGTATGTTTCGATTTGTTTTAGCCATTCGTGAATATTTTCAAATGTTACTTTTTCGGGAACTTGTAATTTGCCAATTGGAAATTTAACGTCCATTTTCAACCCTCTTTCCCTTATTATATATTTCATTATCATTCTATATTAACCATCAATATACCTCAACATTTTTGTAAACTATAAGCATTCAAATACAAATAAGTCAAAAAATTTGTGATGAAACTCTACGCTTTCACCTCAATCGTTTAGAATAGATTGTATAAGCAAATAATAATTAATAAAAGAACATACGGAGGATAGAAAGTAATGACACGTCTAAACATCTTAGATTATCTATTAATTGATGAAGGAAAAACAGCTATAGATGCATTTCATAACACTACAGAATTGGCAAAACTGGCTGATGATTTAGGGTATCATCGTTTTTGGGTACCGGAGCAACATCATGCACTTTCGATTGCCAGTAGTTCACCTGAATTATTAATGATGCATCTAGCTGGACAAACGAACAATATACGAATTGGCTCTGGAGGAATTATGCTTCCGCATTATAGCCCCTTCAAAGTTTCCGAGATTTTTCGTACATTGGAAGCAATTCACCCTAACCGTATTGATCTAGGTATGGGGAATAGTACGGGAGGAAGACTAGTTAACCATGCTTTAAATGAGGAAAAAGAAGAACGATTAACGTATGAGCAACAAGTAAGAGATATCCAAAAATATTTGAGTGACGACAAAGAATCTAGTCATCGTTTCCAAAAGCTAATCGCTACACCAGTGACTAATACACAACCAGAAATGTGGATGTTAGGTGCAGGAGGTTCTAGCACAAAAATTGCTGCTGAACTTGGCACTGCTTACACATATGCTCATTTCATTAAACCTTTTGATGTAGGAATTGAAATCATTAATACGTATCGAAAACAATTTAAGCCATCCTTATTTCATGACAAACCCATCGTTTCTATTGCAGTTTTTGTTGTTGTCGGAAAAACAACAGATGAAGCTGAACAGCTTGCTAAATCCTTTGATTTATGGATGGCATCATTAGAGACTGCTAAGAATCCTCCATATTTCCCAAATGTAATCACTGCTTCAAAAAAATATTTTAGTCCTTTTGAAAAGCAGAAAATAAATAATATCCGTAAACGAGCTATTATTGGCGACTCTAGTTACGTAAAGGAAGAGATTCAAAAACTGATCGCCAAATATAATTGTGATGAAGTGATATTGATTCCTAACATTCCAGGAATCGAAAATAGAAAAACAGCAATCAAGTTACTCGCTAAAGAATTCCAACTAACTTAGATTAAAAGAATAATCTATAATTTGTTAAAAGAAGGATGGGACTTAACACAAAGTTTTTGTCAAAAGAAGGATGATAGCTAGAATAAGCGTAAGAAATATGCGGAGACTTCTTGAAAACAAAAATCGATTTTCTGCGTGCGATGCAATGCTGTCGAGGTCTTCATTGTCCTGTGGGAGGAAGGCCTAGAAGAACCTCGATGCATAAGATCCGGAGGCTCACCAGCTCCCTTAGAATAAGCGGAGTATAATTTTTGAAGTCAGGTTTCAATACCTATTGATTCGGTTTTCTCTTTTGATTAAATACTTTGGCCTCATCCTCGATTGATTATAGAAACACCAATTTTGTTCAAACTCTGTACAATAACAATTCCATGGATCATTATTCGACATTTAATTGCCAGTTAACACCAAATTTATCTTCCACCCAGCCAAATTGCTTACTAAAACCATGGTTATCGATTGGCATACGGATTTCTCCACCTTGCGAAAGCTTTGTAAAAACATCTTGTAATTCTTGTTCATCATGGCATGTAATAAAAAGAGACATCGATGGAGTAAAAGTAAAATCATGTTGAATGGAACTATCACTACACATTATTTCTAGCCCTTTAATTACAATAACTGCTCGCAATATTTTCCCTTCCATACCTTCCACTTCTGAACCATATCTTTCGATAAAAGGAATATCGACATCAGTAAATACTGATTGGTATAAGTTTACAGCCTCTTCAGCTTCTCCTTGAAACATTAAAAATGGGTGTACTTGTTGTTTTACCATAGATCTTAACCCTCCGTTTCTAATTAAGTTTTGTTATATCAAAAATAGTACGTTGCATTTATTTACAATATCAGTCTTTAGACTTAGATAAACTCCATCCAGTTACCGTTTAGAAAAAGCACTTTCCCCCTTAAACTAAAATCAGATTAGGTAGCGGAGGGGTTTATAATGAAAAATCGAAACATGAAAGTAATTGTTTCCAATCAATTATTGACTCAATTAGCAGATAGTGTATATGATATCGCAATTTTTTGGTATGTTTATGAAGTCTCACAATCAGCATTGTTAGCTTCGATTATTACAGCGTTAACTTTTGCCACACAAATATTAGTTGGTCCATTGCTCGGGACTTTCGCTGATCGTTTTGAACCGAAGAGATTTATGCAAATTGGATTTCTTGTCATGCTAACTGTAGGAATTTTTATGGCGATTAGTTTTCATTTCTTTTTTGATTATTTTTTAATCGTAGTTTATTTTGGGCTTATATTGCATGATGTAGGAATGTTTATAGTTGCTCCGGCTAAGAACCGATTACTACCAAGAATTGTTGCTCAAAAAAATCTATTGAAAGTGAATGGTTTCATTAGTTCATCAGGGCAAGTAGCAACATTGATTGGGACCTCGATTAGCGGTTTTGCAATCGCACTTATTGGATTTGTAGGTGTTATGTTATCACATTCACTTATTTATTTAATAGCTAGCCTGATTCTTATGTTTTTAGTTGAGATTACTAGTAAAGTACAGCCTACGAATATAGGTGAGGTAGCGGTTGCTGCATCTAATGAAGAAATAACAACAAATAAAAAAACATCTATTCTTCAAGAGTTAGTACAAGGTTATAAGTATCTGCGCATGAAGACGGAAGTATTTAAACTTATTATCCTTGCAATGGTAGTAAATGTTAGTACAATGGTACTTCCTTTATTCGTTGTACTAGTGCAAGTTCAATATAATGGCGGTGCAGTCATGTTCGGACTCTTTTCAGCCGCCGCCTCTATTGCAAGTATTATTGTTGGATTGATGATTACAAAACTCACCGCAAAGTTATCTGTCGCTCAAATTTTTTCTTATTCCTTTTTGATTGCTGGGATTACATTAATGCTCCTTACTCTAACAAGTATCCCTATTATTGGAATCATCCTATATTTTTCATTCACTTTTGTAATTGTAGCCTTAAACATTAAGTTCAATACCTATTTAATTACAATGGTCGATGATGAAGTACGCGGTCGTGTTTTTGGAATTATAGGAGCCATTTCAGGATTCTTAATTCCAATTTGTTCTCTTCTCGGTGGTTGGTTGGCAGACACACTCCATGTGAACATTGTATTCCTTCTTTCAGGAGCTTGGATTTTCTGTACAGGAGTATATGTTTTTTTTGATAAAGATATCCAACAAATTAAAGAACCACCTGCTAGCGAAGAACAAACCTTATCTATATAAATTAGACGATACAGTGAAACTTCATTTTGTGAGGATTCGTTTTACTCACTTAGCCCACTCGGCCTTGCCTCATAGCTGAGAAGTACGGGTATTACTGCCCCGTTATTTGCGGGAAAAACGGTAAATTAGAAAACGTTCATCCGGATTATTTTCATATAGGATCGAGTAAGGAACTTCTTGAACACATTCAAATGGTGTAGAATTATCCAGAAAATAAATATATTCTTGATGTGGATAATACATGATTATATCTACATTTCTTGGATGTGTTTCAATGGAAGTTAGTATGTTTTGTATAACTTTTCGAAATATATGAATTGTAAATGGGTTAAAAAAGTAAAAATTGGAGTCGTCTTTTGAGACAAAATATTCTTCCGCAAGACTACAAATTAATTCTATATCATCACTACCATAACGATTATGATTATCCATCGCTATTTCAATTATATTTTCATCCATTTCCACCCCTTTTACCTTCATCTTGTAATAATGATGAAAGTAAAAACTCACCCTCCCTTTTCCACATCCATAATCAACAAGGTAACCGTTTGTAGGAGAATACACACGACTTAATTCTTCTAATGCACCATAGGGAGTTGGTTCATACGGGTTATATTGTAATTCATCTGGATAATTTAAGTGCTTCTGAGGTTGTGTTCGTATATGCAAATATTTATCATATCGATAATCTTTCATCTGCTTCTTCCTTTGTACATTGATTCTTTTACTATAGCATAAGATTTTCTTGTGCGTGTTTTTGCATATCAAATTATATTCGTTCCATACTATTCGTATCAAGTTGAATAATAAAAGATAAAGTTTAAAAATATTCAAAAAAGGGTAGTTTTATATATCTATAAATAAATGCTTTTCTTTAACGAAAGGGGAACACATGAAAAAAGTCACGAATGTTTTTTACTTCTCAGTAATTTTGGTTGGTATTATGGTAGCACTTGGTGCCATTTTTCCAGTGAAATTTGAAGAAATTTCACAAAACGTTCAATCTTGGGTATCTTCAACTTTTGGTTGGTATTATTTGTTGCTTATGTCTGTTTTAGTTGCTGTAGCAATATTTATTGCTGTTAGTCCATACGGTAATATCCGCCTAGGAAAAGACAGCGATCGTCCTGATTTTTCTAATATTTCTTGGGTGGCGATGTTATTTGCTGCGGGAATTGGTATTGGTTTAGTCTTTTACGGAGCATCTGAGCCGCTTGCCCACTTTATGGTTGATGCACCGCTATCCGAACCAGGGACCGCACAAGCATTCAAAGAAGCTTTATCGCATTCATTCTTTCATTGGGGGATACATGGTTGGTCCATGTATGGACTCGTTGCTCTTGCTATTGCGTACTTTCAGTTTAGAAAAGATGAACCTGGACTTATCTCCGTTACATTAAAACCTTTATTTGGAGATCGGATGAATGGGGGATTCGGTAAAGCAATTGATGCTTTAGCAATCTTCGCAACTGTCGTTGGTGTAGCTACGTCACTTGGATTAGGGGCAATCCAAATCAATGCTGGGTTATCCCATTTATTTGGTCTTCCAGTAAACATCGGAGTACAGGCAATTATCATATTAATTGTAACAGTATTATTTATCATATCTGCTTGGAGCGGGTTAAACAAAGGGATTAAAACATTATCAAATATTAATCTTTTACTTGCTTTAACACTTTTTATTTTTGTATTAGCCGTCGGACCTACATTATTAATATTTAACATGTTCTCGGAATCAATTGGCCTGTATTTTCAAAATTTCATTCGGATGAGCTTCCGATCCGCTCCTCTAGCATCGGATAATCGAGCGTGGTTAGATATATGGACAATATTTTACTGGGCATGGTGGATATCTTGGGCACCATTCGTTGGTATCTTTGTTGCACGTATATCTAGAGGTAGAACCATTCGTCAATTCATCTTTGGCGTAATTATTGTACCTGTTCTTGTAATATCTGCATGGTTTACTGTTTTTGGTACTACCGCAGGAGAAATGCAGCAACAAGGGATTGTTGATTTAACTCAATTTTCAACAGAACTCGTTCTATTTAATATGTTTGATTACCTACCTTTATCAACGATCATCTCACTGCTTGCCATATTTTTATTGGTTATTTTCTTTATCACGTCTGCAGATTCAGCGACATTTGTATTAGGAATGCAGTCAACTGGAGGATCACTTTCACCCCCAAATTCTGTTAAAGTCGCACTTGGATTATCTATTTCAGCAGTGGCTTTAATTCTTTTATATGTAGGAGGCCTTAGCTCGCTACAAAATACAGTTATTGTTGCGGCATTGCCATTCTCCTTTGTGGTTATATTGATGGTTATTTCCCTATACAGAGCCTTAAAAGAGGATGCTTACATCAAAAGAAGGAAGACTTCACTAAAGAAAAATGAGGAGGCATAAAGCGTAACTTCATTAGTAATGTTATCACAAGGGCATGACCTAGGTGCTCTTGAACAGAATTGGACAATTAATTGACTACTATTAAATAAAAATCAAAAAGTGGAGGCAAATTTTACAGCCTTCACTTTTTCTATGCCTAGATATCCGTATGTTTCCATTAGAAGTGGTAACAATAAAACTAAAATGGAAGTACGAGGTGAGTTAGTATGATTCAATTAGAAACAGACATTGAAGGAAAGCAAGCTTATTTTGGAAAATTACAGGGAGGATTGAAAGAACTAGGGTTTGGCCTTTCTGGATCATGGCAATATGATGAAGGATATTTCGATGGGATACTCTCTCGAGAAGGAGCAGAGACGATTTATTTACGCCTCCCCTTTCATGTTATTAGTGGTGAATTAGACAATGATCATGCACTACTCGAGTTTGATACACCTTTTCTTATTAAACATGTAGTAAATACAGGATTAGAAAAAGAAGGCTCAGACTTAGCAACAGCTACAGGCCTTAGTCAATTCCAAAAACCCGTAGATGCAGATGGAGAAATTGATGATAGATCTTATTGGCAGAAAAACGGTGAGCATGCTGTTCAACAAATTATTAACCATATTGACAATAATTTATAGTTGATTGACCTCTACACTTACTTCATACTTTGAAGTAAGAAGAGGAGGAAACTTATGTATCATTTCGTTGAAGATAAAATTAAAGAATCGATCGAAAATGGTGAATTTGATAATCTCCCTGGAAAAGGTAAAAGATTAGATCTATGTGATGAGTTTGCGGGCATTCCCGAATCAATGAAACAACCTTTGCGGATTTTAAAAAGAGCTGGTTATCTCAATGAAGAACAGGAAAAAAACGCTTCACATCTATCTGAACGTGACTTATTACAAATTGTGACTGAAAGTAAAGTTGAAAAGAAAGACGCAGATAAAAGAGCAGCCTTTCAATCATTTACGAAAGAACGAAGTCTAGACAAATCAAAAACATTTAAACGTTATGCTACGAAAATATATCAAAAATTTTTCGGGAGCAATCAAAATATATCGTAATAGGGTTGGGACAAAAGTATTCACGTAAAAGATAATTGGCTTTTAAAAACACGCTTCAGAAATATACTACGCTTATCCAACGGCGGCTGGTGAGTCTCCGTATATTTCTTACGTTTATTAGCTATCATCTGTCTTTTTCCTATGTTATGCCCCAACTCTATTTAAAATAAGTCTAATTGTTTAGGAGCCAAACCTTGATAATCTATCCCCAGTATCTCTTGCAATTGTTTTGCATTATTTGCAGCGTGTCCCCCAGAATTATTGTTAAATAGTACGATAACATCGTGATTAGACTGATTTAATTGAGTCACTTCATTCGCTACTGTTAATAATTCTTCTTTGTTATAGTCATAGAGATAACGAACTTCTCTCCAGTTTTCATTCCCAGATCTTGTCCATCCATGAAAATTCCGTCCATGCAATCGAATAATTGTTGTATCAGGGTGTGTAGTGATAGGAACAAAAGGTACTGACCCTTTACCAGCCTGAGGTTCATCTGCAACAGAATGCATCCATCCCTCGTCCTTCATAAAAGCAATCGTTTGTTCACGAAAGGAATCACTATACCATGATTGATGCCTAAACTCTAGCGCAACCTGTATATCCCCCATCTGTCTTTTACAGTATCTAATATATTGTACATGTTCTTTTTTACAATCAAACCAAGGCGGAAATTGGAATAATACTGTTGCTAATTTACCTGTTTTTTGAAAAGGAATAATTGATTCTTTAAACGCTTCAAACATCGCTTGCTTAGATTCAAATGGACTTTCCCCACGCTGATGACCAGTCATTCCTTGGTATGCCTTTACTACGAATTGAAACTTCTCAGGGGTTTCTTTTATCCACTTTTCGATATTACGTTTCGGTTGAATTGCATAGAAGGAAGCATCTAATTCCACGACTGGAAAGTGACTACTATAATCCTGTAATTTTTCTTGAGGCTTTGTATCGGCTGTGTACAGAGTTTCATGATCTCCCCAACCAGTTAAACCAATATAAATCATCTATTTAACCTCCTTGCTATCATGTTCTAATCCGTTTTTTTCTCACCAGATATTGCACAAAAGGAATCACAAGTGCGGATAAAAATAAAATCCGGAATAATTGAAATGCAGTAACAACCGTGACATCTGCTTGTACAGAAGCTGCAATAATACCCATTTGATCTAAGCCTCCAGGAACAACACTTAAAAAGCTTGTAGAAAAATCAAAATACCTTTGCTTTACAAACCAACTGATACCGAGCGCAAAGCTAACTAATATGACGCATGACAGTAGAGCATACATCCATTGTTTGTTCATTTTTTTAATGCTATCTCGTTTTAGCAATAATCCTATATAAATACCAATAAAAAGTTGAGCTATATGTAGAGCCGAATCTGGCATTACTGGCACTTGCCATCCAAGTAGGTTACATGACATCACAAAGAATACTGGACCCAATAAATAAGCTGTAGGCACCTTAATCAATTTAAACAGCATACCAACAAAATATGCTACGATCATTAAACCCAATAGTATTAAACTATATTGCTCATCATGAGAAGTTTCAACCGGAAGGTTTGGTCCTTGTATTGATACAATAAATGGAACCATTGAAACAATAACAAGCACGCGTAATACATGATAAAACGTCACTAGTGTTACGTCCATCTCTTTTTGTTCTTCAGCAAATACAATGACTTGTTGTAATCCTCCTGGGACACAGCATGTCATTGCAGTACCTAAATCCATCTGTGATAATCGAGATAATACAAAACTAATAACTAAAAATAATAGAAAAAATAATACATTAATAGCTATCATTAGCGGAAAAAAATGTACCATTTGTTGTAATGCTTCCAATGTAAATGCGTATCCTATAACATAACCGGCTATAACTAATCCTGTATTTCTAAAGAAAGGATGCCATGTTAACGAAATCGGGGCCTTTAATTGAGTGATTAAAACAAAAAATAGTGGTCCTAATAACCACGGCATAGGTAAACCTATAACTGAAAATACAGAAGCTCCAATTAGTCCAACTATAAACGTTACTATCATTGTTCTATACATGATGTTCACTTCTTCTTTTTTATTACATTATAACTCTCTTACCTTCAATCTTAAATGGTTTAGCAAACATGATTAAAATTGTAAAAATTTGGGTACATATATGAAAAGCAGTTTGGAGTGATACGATGGAAAAACGAACGATACAACTTATATCTATGTACATAGCCTTCTTTGCTATGATTGCAGTCAATGCATTAGCAAATATCCTACCATTAAACGGGTATAATACAGGTGAAGTATCTAGCATGTATACCGTATATTTTACACCAGCAAGTTATACGTTTAGCATTTGGACAGTTATTTATATCGGGCTACTTTATTGGTTGATTAGAATTAGCTTTCATAAACAGCCAGTCACTGCTACATTAATGTGGATATTTATTTCAACATGTGTATTTAACGCACTTTGGATTGTATTTTGGCATTATTTATTTGATGGAATTGCACTGATTATCCTTGGCTTACATCTTGTTTCAGTATTAATATTGTATGCTTACCAACGCCAACAACGAGCAAGTTATTCAATGATAATTCCTATTTCCATTTATTCTGGCTGGTTAATTATTGCCTTTACAACCAACATAATTTACTTTAGTGTGGCAACGTTAGAAGTTACTGATTCTACACAATTATTACTTGCTTACCTCGCACTTACAGTAATTATCTTAATTAGTATGGCTATACTATTCTCTGTACGCGATTGGATTATATTACTTGTTTTCTTATGGTCAATGGGCGGTATTGCAGTTAAAAACTTTTCTGATCAATGGACACTAAGTTTTGTAACAATTATTTTAATGATTTTCTTAATTATAATTTCGTTTCTTTACCTAAAACAATGGAAAAAAATTAAAAATGCTGATTAACTCTTGAATCTACCGCCTTTCTGGCTGCGTGGGGTATTTTTAGGCTTGAAATACGTACTCCCAGTATTGACTAACCAAGGCTATGGCAGTGTTATCAATACATCTTCTGTTGCGGGATTAGCTGGAAGTGCTGGCGTAGCACCATATGTTACTTCGAAGCATGCAGTAGTTGGTTTAACAAAAACAGCAGCCCTTGAAGTAGCTAGCGCTAATGTTCGCGTTAATTCAATTCATCCTTCTCCTGTAAATATAAGAATGATGCGTTCCTTAGAAGAAGGATTACAAGCGGATGAAGCAACAATGTCCAAAGGAATTCCATTGGAGCGTTATGGAGAAGCTGATGATATTGCAAAATTAGTATTATTCCTAGCTTCTGATGATAGTACGTTTATTACTGGTGGTCAGTATCGAGTTGACGGCGGTATGGGGGCATAACTTGCAGACAGAGCGCCACACTTAATATAAACAATAAGAGAAATATAAACTATTTTATACAAATAGAAACTGCTCAAAATAATTTAAAAATACTTTAAAAGAAGCGAGCGTTATGCGCTCGCTTTTGCGTTGTCAATAGCTTTTCTCCATCTTCCATCTAACACGATTTAAAGGAACTATTACCCTTTTTTAACGATATCTAAAATGCCTTACGTTGGTAAATCCAATGGCTAATACCCCACGATAGTAGATAAACAAGAATGGTGAACATTGCCCCAAAAATATATAGCATTATTTCGGTTAGTTGCATTAAAAATGTTGCGTGTTTCGATAAAAGCGTAGAAATAAATGGTAACAAAGCAGATAAGACAAGAAAACTAATAATAATGACAATAGTAATATAACCTGGTTTAAAGATATAAAATAATGGATATGCAAATGCAACAAAAGTAAGAAATAAGCCTATACCTATAACAATATCAGTCAATGTAAAGGATTTACCAAAAATAATAAAACCAATACTCGTCCATCCCATTGCTAACAACATATATACAACAGCACCTATGTATCTCGCCGCGATAATTTGTTTACGCGTATATGGAAGAGAATTCAAAAGTAAGTTCGTTTCCGTTTTTTCATCGTAGGCATGTGTATTAAATGGAATAAATATACTAGAAATTAAAAATATAAATGCAGGATGATGTTTATCTAACATAATAAAACCAATTGAGATAAGCATATATAAGATTATTAGCTTCTTCTGAAGGATTAAATCTCTTTTAATCAGATTAAACATGCTGTTTACCCCCTTTTAAATAAAACATAATATCTTCAAGAGAAGCTGGATCAATAATAACTTCATCTCCAAAAATTTGCTTTACTTGATCAACATCACTCGTTAATGCCTCAAACCCTGTAGATGAACGTTGTATTTCTTCAAAGTACTGCTCCGTATCTCTATCTAAAAGTTCTACCCCGCCCTTTACTAATGCATAACTTTCTGAGACTCCATGAATTGTTTGAGTAAATACAATTTCTCCATTCCGAATAAATGATATATAATCTGCTATTCTATCTAAATCAGATGTGATATGTGTTGAAAAGAAAATAGTACGATTTCCATCTACCATCAAATCTTGTAATATAGATAACAGCTCTCTACGAAAAATTGGATCTAGTCCAGATGTAGGCTCATCCATAATAATGAGTTCCGCATGATGGGATAAAGCTATAGCTAGAGACGCCTTCATTTGCATCCCCTTGGAAAAATTCTTTATTGGTTTGTTTAGAGGTAGATCAAATTGCTTCACATATTGATGAAAGATTTTATCATCCCATCTCTTATAAGCTGGCGCAACAATCCGCTTAATATCTTTTAGATTTAATCCTTCAAAAAACACATTTCCATCATAAACAAAGCCAATACGCTCTTTAATTTCTTTTTCATGCATCGCATAATCCAAACCAAACACTTTCACTTCTCCACTGTCAGGTCGCAATAAATTCATCATCAATTTAATTGTAGTAGATTTTCCCGCCCCATTTGCACCGATAAATCCAGTAATAAATCCCTTTTTAATATGTAAGTCCATATTTCTAATAGAAAAACCTTTCAATTCTTTCGACAAATTCGTTATCTCCACCACATTCTCCAATATAGTTCACTCCTCATATAAAATGTCTAATAATTGTTGTAAATCTTCTAATGATAGACCAATCTCTTTACTGTTTGTAATGACAGCATTTAATTGTTCTTCAATTACTTTTAATTTTTTTTCACGAATAACCTCTAGATTTTGCTCCGCTACAAAAGATCCTTTACCGACGATAGAATAAATAAATTCATCTTTTTCTAGTTCTTCATAAGCACGTTTTGTAGTGATTACACTTATCTTCAAATCTTTTGCAAGTTGGCGTATAGAAGGTAATGCAGCCCCCTCTTGCAATTCACCTGATAAGATTAACGATTTAATTTGATTCGTGATTTGTTCATAAATAGGCTCTTTTGAGCTGTTTGAAATTATTACTTTCATGCTAATCCCTCTTAATTTTATGTTTTTTATATATGGTTCAATTGAGTATCTAGTAATTAATAGTTAACATATTTTCGTTAAAGGTATCCTCTCCTTCTGATTAGACATTGTTTAGATGAATAATGTATATATACAGTATATACATTATATACACACTTTATGAAAGATGCAATAATTATATAAATTAAAAAAGCAACCCCGATTTTGGCCGAGATTACTTTTTCATAGAAAGTTCTTAGATAATTGCCCTTTGCATCCACTTAATATGCGGATCTTCTTGAACGATGTTTACTGCTACCTTGCTGCGATTTACTTTTCCTTATCATCGCTTTTATTGTTTTGATTCCTGAGACATATTATCCTCATTGTATAAGTTACTTCTTCGTTTAAAGAATTCAAATAGATGCGTAATAATAACCTTTAATATAGCATAGCCTGGTACTGCTAACAAGATACCAACTACTCCAAATAGGTTACCAGCAGTTAAAATGATAAAGATAATTGTAATGGGATGAACACGTAGATTTCTTCCCATAATTTGCGGAGAAATAAACTTTCCTTCTATCAGCTGTACTACTGTCCATACCGCAATTAATTTGAACAACATAAAAGGGGAAGTTACCAGAGCAACGATTAATGCAGGAGTTATAGCAATCGCTGGTCCTAAATAAGGCACTACATTTGTAAATGCAGCAATTAATGCTAGTACTGGAGCATAATCCAATTGAATAATAGTAAAACCTATATACATTAAAAGGCCGATACAAAAAGCAACGATAATCTGTCCTCTAATATATGCACTAATTTGTGTATTCATCTCTTTAAGCACTGTATATGTTTGATCACGTAATGATACTGGTAAAAACTTAAGGAAATATCCTGGTAGTTTATCTCCATCTTTTAATAAATAAAACAAAATAAAAGGTAACGTTACAATTGCAAGGACAATTTCTGTAACCGCTCCTATCACACCACCAATATTACTAAAGGCAGTGTCTACCAAGTCTAATGACTTCTCAGATATCTGTGTAACAAAACTAGAAATATCTAAACTACTCAATATTTGAGACTGATTTATCACTTGACTTCCTACTAAACTCTCTACCATATCTTCAATATCATTAATAAAAGGAGGTAAATTTTCAATTAAACTCATTATTTGTTCGCGTAGAACCGGAATAACTGAAACAATTAGAACTGTCAGAAGGCCAATAATTATAATAAACAAACCAAATATCGAGTAGATCCGTTTTATATTTTTTTTCTCTAAATAATTTACAATTGGATTTAATAGATAGTAAGCTATTGCTGATAATACTAAAGGCAAAACTACTGTTTTCACAAGCACAACAAAAGGTGTAAATACAAAAGAAATATTTGTGAAGATAAGTATGTTTAAACCAATTAACAATAGAATTGTGAGAAATAACACAAAGCGATTGTTAAGAAAAAAACGTTTAAATAATCCTATTTTGTTATCATTAATTCCCAAATCGGCACCTTCTTTAACAGTAAATTCAATAGCAATAAATGAATAATATTAATTATTAGAATATGATATAATATTTATTTTTTCCATAAGGAAGTAGTTTTAACCTCCTACTTATATCCTAGCATAAAAAGGCAGGAACCGCCTACAATACCTGCCTTCTATAATTTTACTTTTCTATTAAAAGATATTTCTTCTCCCAGAGCTCTTCAATCTCTTCCTTTTTTTCTTGAAGCTGCATTAATTGATCCACATCGGTTGATACTTCCATATTTCTTTCGATAATAATCAATTCTTTCTCCAGGTTATCGATCTCCTCCAGAAGAATTTTCTTGTCATTTCCCTTTAATTGTTTATGCACTTGTGACGGTGAGATATCTATATTTGTTTTATTATCCCGCGTCACCAGCATATCTTTTAATTTCAAACGTTGCTCTCTCATTTTTTCTCTAGCCCAAGAGTAATTTCCATCGTAAACATGGACCTTTTTATCTTCTATCCAATAGATTCGTTGAAATATCTTATCTAGGAAGTATCGGTCATGACTTACTGCAATTATTGTCCCTTGGAAGTTTTCTAGAGCTTCTTCTAGCACTTCTCGGGAATCTATATCGAGATGATTCGTTGGTTCGTCTAATATGAGTGTATTCATATCTTGATACATAAGTTGAGCTAATCGAAGTCGCATCTTTTCTCCTCCACTCAGTTCAGAGACCCTACGAAACACCGCATATCCATAAAATAAAAATCGCGCAAGTATATGTCTTGCCTTTCCTTCTACAACAGCTACTTCATTACGAAAGGCTTCTATTACCGTTAAAGCAGGATCGATATCTTGGAAAATATGTTGCGATAGATAACCTATCTTTACATTATTACCGATATAAACAGCTCCAGCATCAGGGTGTTGAGACTGTAATAACATTTTAATCAAGGTAGATTTCCCTGTTCCATTTTCTCCTATAATTGCTACTCTCTCTTGATAACGAATGTGCATCTCAACATGTTCAAAGAGTAGATGGTTTTCAAATCGCTTCTTTACGTCTTCCATTCTAACAACGTCTTTTCCACTTCTATCTGTTGTTTCCATATCTAACCCCATCTTATTACGATGAAGTAGTGGTTTATCTATCTTTTCCATTCGCTCTATAGCACGTTCCATATTTCTTGCACGTTTATGCAAGCCTTCATTTGGTGGATTAGCACGATTTGCCCATTCACGTAGTCGTTTTATAGCCTCTCTCATTTTTTTAATTTTCTTTTGCTGTTCTTGATAGTCTTGGAACTCTTTTAACAACCTGGATTCCTTTTCCTTTATGTGATTACTAAAATTGGTTTCATAAATAACTACCTCTCCATCTTCTAAATCAATAATTTTGGTTATTGTTTCATCCAAAAAGTAACGATCATGAGACACGATAACCACCGTGCCCGGATAATCGTCTAGAAATGAAGCTAACCATTCAACTGCAACTAAATCAAGATGATTGGTTGGTTCATCTAACAAGAGAAGATCAGGTTGTTTCAATAAGATTGTTGCTAAGGCAACCTTTGTCTTTTCCCCTCCGCTCAATTGTTGAAAAGACAGCTCTAACAATGAAATTATATTTAATCCTCGGCAGACTTTTTCAATTTGCGCTTCTATTTCATAGCCACCTAAAAAAGAGAATCGTTCTTGAACCTCTCCATATTGGATAATGATATCTGATACATTTTCATTTAAAGGGTCTTGCATCTTTTCCTCATATTCCTGCATTTGCTTTTCTAAGTCGTTTAGAGTCTCAAATGCATTTTTCAATACATGATAAACGGTTAACCCATTCATTTCTTCTTGTATTTGTGCTAAATAACCAACTTGGATATTCTTTTTCCAATGAACCTTACCTTCATCAGGTTCTTCTATCTTTGCCATCAATCTGAGCAACGTCGATTTTCCAGCTCCATTTCTACCAACGAGTCCAACTCTTTCTTTTTCATTTATTTCCAGATTAATCCCTTCAAAAATAATATTTCCACCGTACATCTTTTTAATATTTTGTATACTACACGTAATCATGTAAATATCTCCTTTACTTTCAAGTCACCTCTCATGACAATAAAAAGAAAAAGCACAAAGAGCATCGTAACCTCTTTGTGCTAAAAAAGTTCCATATTTTAATAGGAGTTACTTCTTACGTGCATGTAGAGATGCTTTTTCACGATTCATTCACTTTTATTAAGTTACTAAAAAAGGACACACGTATCCCGTTGCTAGCAACTACAGCAAATTTCGCACGACAAAAATAAAGGAACTCTATCCAATTCGCACGCATCATTTCATGAAAAAACATCTCTACTCACCTCCGTCCATTTCTTCGAATAATTTGATTATACTGTAAAAAAAATTCAATAACAAGGTAAAATTCACGAACTTATATTATCTTATTTCCAAGATACTTTTTCTAAAGTGAAAGCTAGGAAGATTCTATACTGTTGAATAATTATTTTTATAAAGGGTTTTTTCTCTTTTAATGGAATATGTATTATAGATGTTTCTTGGGAGGTGCCACACTATGACTACTTTTCAAAACGATTCCATCCAACATACACTACTCTATATTCATCAACATATAGATGAGGATTTAACTTTATCTAAGCTTGCTCAATATGCAGCCTATAGTCCTTATCACTTTTCGCGTGTTTTTAAAAAACACGTTGGCGTATCGCCGCAATACTATATTTCTTCCGTACGCTTACAAAAAGCAAAGGAATTACTATTACAAACTAACTTCACCATTCGTGATATTGGATTAGAAGTAGGACAGCAAAGCTTAGGTACCTTTACTTCTCGATTTACTAAAAGTGTTGGTGTCTCTCCAAATCAATTTCGCAGAATGTACAATACCACAGGGGAATATGTAAAACAAATTGAACAATTACCTACTGAACAATTGAAATTACACTCTCCAGTTACAAATACTCTAGCTGGAACTATTAAAGCTGAAACGGAATTTGAAGGCATTATCTTCATTGGCCTTTTCTCTAAACCAATACCAGAAGGGCTACCTATAGTTGGAACGGTACTTAGGAATACAGGCAATTTTCATCTCAAAAATATCCCTATAGGAATTTATTATCTTATGGCAACGGGGTTTCCATGGAGTAGTACTTCTACATCTATTCTCATACCTCATCACACATTGCGAGTGCGAAAAGTAGACCCTATTACAGTCGATGGAATATCAAAACTTTCACCCGAACATTTAATCCTTCATGAACCTAGGATTTCCGATCCACCAATTTTAGTTTCTCTTTCATTGCTCATGCAAAACTTTATAACAAGAGAGAGGAATAGTAGCAAAGTTAGCAAATGAAAAGAAATAGAAACCTCCATAATTATTTAAAATGGCTTTATAAATATGAAAATGAAGGAGGAGATGTGATGTCGATCGATTCGGTATTTATAGAGCAAATCAATAAAGCATTTTCTGTAGGAGATGTTGATTTTTTATACGATCATATTACAGATGATGTAGTATTAAATCAAATAGGTGATTCCTCATTACAAGGCAGAGAAGCTTTTATTAACAACATGGAACCAATGCGCGGAGTTGTAGCTGATAAATATGAGGTCAACCGTATATTCACAGATAAAAATTCAGCAATTGTAGAAGGTGAGATGAGTTTCTCAGATGAAAATGGTAACGTGAACGCCTATGGGTTTTGTGACATCTACACTTTTACGGATAATAAAATCAACAATCTGACAGCTTTTATGATTCCAATAAACAATTAATAAAACATAAAAACCGAATGGTAAATGGATTTACTCTTTTACTATTCGGTTTTTATGTTTTTGGGTTTAGCAATTTTGTAAGGGCACCTATAATTTTTCAATCAACTTTTACCAGTCTAACTCCTTTAATCAAGCGTTTGATTAAAGATTGTACTAAATTATTCATAACCTTGTTTGAACTCATGTAAATGGTTTGAATTTTCGTTAATTGAAGAGTAATCTAAAGTTTATATATGGAAGGAGAGGATTACATGGCAAATCAGATCCCAAACATTACATTACATGATGGACTAACTATTCCGAAAGTAGGTTTTGGAACCTATCGTTTGAATGGTAACGATGGTGTACAAGCCATCAATAATGCCATCGATAATGGATATCGCTTAATTGATACTGCCTATAATTATGAGAATGAAGGAACTATTGGGGAAGCTGTTAGACGAAGTTCCACACCTCGAGAACAATTGCTTATTACTTCTAAGCTCCCAGGTCGATATCATCATTATGATAAGGCAGTTACTACGATTCAAGAATCCTTATATCGAGCAAACCTTGATTATTATGACTTATATCTAATTCACTGGCCAAATCCAATTCAGGATGTATATGTAGAAGCATGGCAAGCGTTAATTGATGCGAAGCGCTGGGGTTATATTCGTTCTATCGGAGTATGCAATTTTCTCCCAAATCATTTAAAACGACTTAAAAAAGAAACTGGGGTATTACCAACTATAAATCAAATTGAATTACATCCTTTCTTTAACCAAGAGGAGCAACGAAAATGGCATCAAGATCATCAAATTGTAACTGAATCTTGGAGTCCATTGGCACGCACGAATGATGTGCTAGATCACCCTGTTTTACAGGAGATTGCTAAGAACCATAATCGAACGGTATCTCAAATTATATTGCGTTGGCATTATCAACTCGATGCGATTGCTATACCTAAATCTGCGACGCCTTCAAGACAGCTTGAAAACATTTCAATTTTTGATTTTGAACTATCCAACGAAGAAATGTCTATCATAAATCAATTGTCAAAAGCTGATGGTCGCATGAAAGATCAAGACCCAGCAGTTTATGAAGAGTTTTAGGTTATATACAATAAGGGCTTCTTATTAACCATAACACATTCAGAAAAGTATTAAATTGTACAATAGAGTGCTTCTATTAACTAAAACGATCTTAGAAAAACATTTATTTGTTCAATAGAAATACTCCAATTCTTAAGCATACGTAGATTCACTAATCGCCCACCCAATCAGATAGATGAAGTTATCTAATTGAGTGGGCGATTTTCAAAGCTTAGATCATTCAAATTCTTTTATCCATAACTAATAAAAAATCGCTTGGCTATCAACTCCAAACGATCAAAATACATAATTACTTATCTAGAAAATTCTCCGTATAAAACGGCTGATTGTCTTCGTTAAAGTCAACACCAATTCCTAACTCGGTAAATCTATTGTTTACTATATTCTCACGATGACCTTGCGAATTCATTAAACCTTGATGAGCAAAAATACTACTGAACTGCCCATAAGCTAGATTTTCTCCAGCACTTATGAATGAAATTTCATCTTCTCGCATTCGATCAAAAGGAGATTCGCCTTCTAGATTAGTATGACTAAAATATTGATTCTCTGCCATATCCGTACTGTGATCCCTTGCAGTTCCCCTTACGTCTTCGTTCCATTCTAGGACAGATAAACCATGGTTTACCCGAGTAGCATTGGTTAAGTCAAATAACTGATATTCAAAAGCTTCTTTTAATGGCTCACTACTTGGTGTATAGAGCGCTCTTTTTGAGGATTCTAAGTTCTCATCTATTAATTGAATAGCCGTCATTTCATCATCTTCATGAATATCGTAGAAAATAGTAACATAACTCCCATCCATGTGATAGATATCATATTCTCCTTTGCTGTTGATTTGATAATTAAACCAACCGTTACGAATTACTTCTTCCGGCTCACCTAGTGTTTCATTTACAGCCGATTTCGGAACACCTAATTCTAAGTCATGCTGGGAAGAAATCAAATCCTGATTGGTAAATAACCCTCGCACAACGTCTTGCTCATCATATGCAACCATCATAAAATTTTGATAGTTTTCATGATAGGTCGACCATTTTACTCCATACTCATTTTCATTTTCACGCATAGGTTCTCCATACATTTCTTCAACCACAGCTTTTGTATCTCCAAGTTCTACATTCCCAACAGAAAATGATTGTTCATCAGGAGTTGTCAGTTCAGGCTTTTCTACTGGTTCTGGTTCTGGTTCTTGTTCTGAATTTTGAATAGAATCAATTACAGAGGAGTAAAGCATAGAGACTTGATCTTTCACTCTATCAAAGTCAAAGTTAATTTCATAATCTATATTTTGAGTAGCAAGATCCGTTGCGGAATGAAAAGTATCACTAACTGATTCAGGAATAATTTCACGTACGGTATCTTCCCAATATGGTTTTGTCCAAAAAGCCAATATTATAATTAACAGCAGTAAAAACAAGCGCTTTAAAATTTCTATCCCAACCTTTTGATATTTGGATTTTCATTGGGTTAATTGCTTTATCCTAGGTTTTTATTTATATTAATAGATTAAAGCTATTTCCCACTTTTATATTATTATTTTATAACTTAGAGTTAACTATAACGCAACTTATAGCTTCTTTTTCACTCTAAGTCTGTTCATTTTTAGCTAAAATCATACTACTAGTCTGGAGTATAGTAACAAGTCAACCAAAAAAGAATGAGCTTGTATGCGCTCATTCTTTACTATTTTTACTTCCACCATTGATCATATAACGTTACTTCGCCTTCACGTTTATGCATGGTTTTTAGATAATGTCCTTCAATTATTTTTTTACCGTCTTTCGAAACTTCTTTTCCTTCTAAGAAATCATCAATTTCTTCATAAGTAACTCCCAATGCTTCTTCATCTGGTAGAGCTGGACGATCATCTTCTAAATCGGCAGTCGGCTTCTTATTATATAGATGCTCGGGACAGTTTAATTCGATTAACATCTGTTTTCCTTGACGTTTATTAAGACCAAATAAAGGTGCTAAATCACAAGCGCCATCACCATGTTTCGTAAAGAAACCTGTTACCGCTTCTGCAGCATGATCAGTTCCTAAGACAAAACAATGAAGTGCTCCTGCTACACTATACTGAGCTTTCATGCGTTCCCTTGCTTTCTCATTCCCTTTTAGGAAATCATTAATTTCTACATTTGCTTCTTGTAAAGCTTTCACACTTGCATCTACAGATTCTTTAATATTTACTGTTACTACTTTACTTGGTTCAACAAACTTAATGGCATCATCCACATCACCCGCATCTTTTTGAACACCATAAGGTAACTTCATACCAATAAACTGGTATGTATCTGTAGCGTTTTCCTTGTTTAGTTCATTTACAGCGATTTGAGTAAGCTTTGATAGTAATGTAGAATCTTGTCCACCAGACATACCTAGTACATATCCCTTTGAGAATGAATGTTTTTTTAGATACGCTTTTAAAAAGTCAACTCGCTTACGAATTTCTTCTTTTGGATCAATTTCAGGTTCTACATGCAGATCTTCAATAATAGTTTTTTGCAAATCGCTCATACTTATTCCTCCTTCAATTTATCTTTTATTAATTTTATCTTTTACTGCTTGTTTCACTCGTTCGATATGATTCATCTTGTTATTCCATAATGCTTCACTTAAATCGACTGGATACTCTGCTGGATAGTTTGTTCTTTTGTACTCATCCCAGAATAAATTGAGTTGATTCGCAGTAAACGCTTGAATTTCTGAGAGATCAGGACATTCATAAACAATCTCCCCATCGACGAAAATATCATGATGAAGATTTACAGCTTCAAAATTAGTAACAAACTTTTTATAGTACGTATGTACCGGATGGAATAACATTACTTCTTCTTGTTCATTTGGATGCTCATTTTCAAGCGTAAGATAATCTCCTTCACTATGTTGATTTTCCTTATTTATTATTCGGTAAACCTTTTTCATAGCTGGTGTTGTCATTTTTTCTGGGTTTCCAGATAATTTAATGGTGTCTTTCATCTCACCATTTTCATCTTCAATTGACACAAGTTTATAAACTGCCCCAAGTGCAGGCTGATCATATGCAGTAATTAGCTTTGTACCAATTCCCCACACATCAATTTTCGCCCCTTGTGCGAGAAGACTTGCAATGGTATATTCATCTAAATCATTCGATGCATAAATTTTTGCATTAGGAAAACCAGCATCATCAAGCATTCTTCTTGCTTCTTTTGACAAATAAGCTAAATCTCCGCTATCTAATCGTATTCCTTGGAAATTGATACTATCGCCTAAATCTTTTGCTGCTTTGATTGCATTGGGAACTCCTGACCGTAATGTATCGTATGTATCTACAAGAAACACGCAGTCTTTATGTCGTTCTGCGTACTTCATAAACGCTTTATATTCATCTCGATATGCTTGGATCATCGAATGCGCATGGGTTCCTGAAACAGGGATTCCAAATAATTTTCCTGCACGGACATTACTTGTTGCACTAAATCCTCCAATAAATGCTGCTCGTGTACCCCAAACTGCTGCATCCATTTCCTGTGCTCTTCTCGTTCCAAATTCCATTACAAGCTGATCTCCTACAAGCTGACGAATACGTGATGCTTTGGTAGCAATAAGCGTTTGGTAATTAATAATATTTAATAAAGCCGTTTCTAATAATTGTGCCTCAGCAAGACTAGCCTCTACCCGAAGAATCGGCTCATTCGCAAATACGATTTCACCTTCTTTCATTGACTTAATTGCACCAGTAAAGCGTATACTTTTTAAATATTCAATGAAATCATCTTGATAACCAATCTCTCTTAAATAAGTTAGGTCTGCATCTGTAAATCGAAAATTATTCATATATTCAATTATTCGTTCTAATCCAGCATATACGCCATATCCGTTGCCAAATGGGAGATTACGGAAATAAAGGTCAAACACAGCTTTCCTGTTATGAACCCCATCATTCCAATATGTTTCTGCCATATTAATTTGATATAAGTCTGTATGTAGTGCCAAGCTGTCATCGATATAATTCATAGTTCTCCTCCTAAATATAGAATGCGCTACTTTCTATATATTCATAAGCGCGAAAATCAATTTATTCCCAGATGGATGGTACTATTACTTGATTCGTAAAGCGATATAATTGAGATGGGCGATAAGAATTGCGTGCTGTTTTCTTCCAATTTCCAGTTTCATCAACTACTTTTTCTATAAAAGGTAGCTTCGGTGCTTTCGTGAAGAAAACAGATTTATTTGCTATTTTTGGATGATCGGATACCGTAAGTAATACTCCTTGAAGTTCTGACAAAGTAAATTCATGTAATAAAAAATTCTTCGCTATATCTGTATTCAACATATCTCTTTCAATCCGCTTTAAGGCATCTTCAATAATTTGACGATGATCGAACGCTAATGATAATGCAAATGCTTCTTCGATAGAAAACAATTTTACTTCAGCTGCATCGTCTGCTGCTTTGCAATTAGTTAATTTATCTTCAGGAACAATAGCGTAGTGCGCATTGGATATAATCCACCCTCTTGGATCACGCCCCCATGCATCATAAACACCAAAATGTTTTAGGTATACTTTATCTACACCAGTTTCTTCATCTAATTCTCTAATAGCTGATTCATGGGCCGTCTCCTGCTGTTTTGCATCCACAAAACCTCCTGGCAAAGCCCATTTCCCACCCTCAACATTTGGATTTCCATGCTTGTCTATTTCAACTCTACGAATTAAAAGTAGTTTTAATAATTTTTTCGGTAGTACTTTTCGTCTGCTTGCATTCTCACCGATCGTATCTGATACGATTGTAAAAACAGCAATATCGCTTGTATACCCATCTGGAGTTATATAATTATTTGTAGTGTGCGGTTGGAAAAACTCTTGTTCTTGATCGAATTTGGGCATAACTTCACCTCAATTTTCAGAAGTAATTTGTAATTTTATAATTACTAATTATTATACGTCAAAAAAAGAAGATGTCAAATTCATATTTGACATCTAATAATGAGTCTTTTTCGTATACTTTTCCCATGTTTCAAATGGAAGTAAGGAATCGTTTGTAGGAATTGTGATAAACGGAAGTTTGCGTGCGCTGGGCAAAAGTTCAATTTCTTGATAGATTAAATCGTCATCAAAATTAATTTTGGCAGCATCTTTCCGATTAGCCCCATAATATACCGCATCGATTCTCGCCCAATAGATTGCACCTAAACACATTGGACATGGTTCACAACTTGTATAAAGGGTACAGCCATTTAATTCAAACGTCGAAAGCTTCTCGCAAGCTTGGCGTATTGCTTGAATTTCGGCATGTGCAGTTGGATCATTGTGATTGGTTACTTGATTTGACCCTTCAGCTATTATTTCATTATCTTTTACAATGACTGCTCCAAAAGGTCCCCCACCTTGAGAGATGTTACTAACCGCTAACTCAATAGCCTTTGCCATAAATAGATGATGATTTTGATTTATTTGCATGCTATCTTCTTCACCCCTTTATAACAGTTTACCAAATTATCGGAATTATTTATCCTCTTTACTTGGAAAGATAGTATACGACCATGAATAAATAAAATCAACAATAAAAATAATCCCCCAAACCATGGATAATCCAAATGCTGTTTCGTTCGCATATGGAGATTGTCTATAGTCACCATTTTCAATCCATGATAAGTCGGTGATATAATCCAAAATACTTTCCGTACCACCTAGTCCATATATCCATAAAATGAATTGGACAGAAGCAAAAATAATAAGATGAATGATAGAAGAATAACGATATTTTCTGGCAATATACGTTGGATTCTTTTGTTTTGCCATTATCGCTCTATCTCTTTCCGTTAAGAGTTCTTTGCTTCTCCATTTTCCTATTATTTTTCTCATCCAGCGATCTAACCGTTTAAAATCGATGATACCAAATGTACAAGCATAAACTACAAATATTGTAATAATGATTTGAAAGTTAGAAATTTCTCCCGTTTGTTGATAAACCCAAATACCAAGTATAGCTTCCATAATAAGAAGTACTAAAAATAAAATTATAAAAATGACACTAAGCTGTTTTCTATCTAGAAGATATCTTGTTATTCCAAATAACAAGAGCATTATCACAGATAAGATTTCTGCTGCGATAAATATCTCCCATTGGTAAGTGAATATAGATTCCACAATGGCCCCCCAAACTTAATTCTACAATTTAAAATCTAATTTTTTTACAGACGACCTTTTGCATCTTTTCATCATTAAAAAAATTATCAACTGTTGTACGATTCAGCGCTAAAAAAGTTTCTAAAAAATTTTATAAGCCTCTAGTACCAATGACTAGAGGCTCTTTTTAATCAATTATTGTTGGTTCGCATACTTCACTATTATGTCGCGAAGTAAATCTACAATTTCTTTATCAGCCTTTTCGTTATAATACTTTCTAAAACGATCATCTGCTACATACATTTCCGCTAACCCTTTGTGTGCTTCAGCAGAGTATTCCGCCCAACTAAACATTAACCAATTCTTATGAAGGTCAAAAACTTGTTTCGCTTCTTTGGAATCTAAATCTTTTGATTGATATAATTTATCTAATGACAAAAACAATTCATTTTCTATCTCTTGCATTTGTTTGAATTCTTCTTCACTCATATTCATCCATTGTTGATTAGAGGTATTTACTGTCTCTTCCCCATATTTTTGACGAATTTCATTGCCAAATACCTTCTCATTCTCTTCCAGTCGTTCTTTCTTAAACCCTTCGAACTTCTCTTTATTAGACATATTCAATTCTCCTTTTTGATAACGTATTGTCTTATCGACAGTCAGTAATAAGTGGTCAATTTGCTTCCGTTGTGCCAGCAGTTGTTTACGATGTTCTTTTAAAGCGTTATGAATATCAAAGGTTGAATCATCAAGAACAGATTGGATTTGATTCAGCTTCATACCCATTGACCGATAAAGGAGTATTTGCTGCAGACGATTAATTTCTTCCTCTCCATAAATGCGATAACCAGAATCATTCACCAACTTCGGCTTGAGCAAATTAATTTGATCATAATATCGCAATGTTCGTGCACTAACACCCGATATTTTTGCCACTTGCTTCACCGTATAATCCACTTCATCACCTCCTGACAATTTCAGTTTAAGGGTTTACGTTGCGTAAAGGTCAATACCATCTTTTAATTTGTTTCAAAAAAAAGTTCATCGGGTAAATAGAACTTAAGGACAATCCGAAAGGGGACACATCATGAATAAACGAAAAGTTACACTCAGTACCTATACGATTTCGATTATATTAGTATTCTTGTTGTTCATTATCGACTTTTTTGTCGTATCAATACCAGTCGGATACTTATTTGTTTCTATATTTGCGATTTTACTAGCAACAACTATAGGGTTAATTGTATACTTCTCTATAAAAACAGAATAAGCCTGTATTTTTCAGGCTTACTCATCTTCATAGTATCTTCTCATTTGCTTTACATAACACCGTTGAATGATGCAAGAAATTTTCTACTTCTTTAGAATATCGTAGAATATGTACTTTTTCACGATAAGGTTGTAATTGAGTTAGAATAGTTTCCCTACTTTTATTTTCAAAATCATGATTCCACCGAATCATATGAAAAAACATGGATAATGTTGGTTTATAATTGGCTGATTCTTTTCCTAACTTCTGCAATATGAACCGACGTATAATTCGATAGATTCGTATATAGTATGGCATATCTAAAAAGATGATTGCATCTGCATTTTCTAAGCTAGAATTCACCCAGGAAATATGAACACCTTCTATAACCCAATGATTTTGTTGAACATAAGACTGTAATAAAGCATCTCTATCCTCCAAATCTCTCCTTCTATCCCCTGTACTATCTCGTATCCAAACAATATTGTCTAACTCTATATGAGGAATATCCAAAATCGTTTTTATTGCTCTTGCCATGGTAGTTTTTCCACTACCCACTGAACCAATTATATGTACCTTACTCATTCCTTAGAGACCCCTTCAATCCTTTTTTTTATGTAAACAAAACGAGATACAAACAAAATAAAAACATTACCCCAGATAAGGGTGTCATAACATACTTTTCTTTTTTACTCCTCGAAAAAAGGTTGGCAATCGTGTTTAACACTAAGAACCCTGTGATAATACTGGCCATCATGTGGAAATTAATAGAAGAGGATACACTCCACAAACCAGTGTAAGCAGCAAATACTCCACACATAACCAACAGTACTAAAGCATTAATACCACTTATAAATCGCAACTTCTTAGGCAAAACCTTATACATTCCTCCTAAGGCAAACTCACCTAATGGACAGCCAATAACCAATAGAATTTGAAATAGTGCAACAACCAAAAACAAAATAACAACGATAAAAGCAATAACAGTGTATAGTTCCAATTCTTTCCCCTCCTTTCGTTTATATCGTATTCGATTAGGGAATAAATAACATAGATTGAACTATAGATAAATTATATATGATGTTTTTAAATAATCACATTATTCGGAGGAAACAAATGAACAAGAAAATACACGACTTAATTGGCATCGGAGTTGGTCCATTTAATTTAAGCCTTGCTGTTTTAACAGAAGAAACAGCAGAAGTTGATGCAATATTCTTCGAGCAAGAAATGAAGTTTAATTGGCATCCGGGCATGCTTATAGAAGGAATGGATATGCAAACCCCATTTTTAGCAGACTTAGTAACATTTGCTAATCCTACAAGTCCTCATACATTTTTAAACTATTTACATGTACATAATCAACTCTATCAATTTTATTTCTTTAATCGTTTTACCATACCAAGGGAACAGTATAATGATTATTGTCAGTGGGTGGTCTCTAACCTCAATCACTGTTATTTTGGGATGCGCGTAGTTGATGTTATTGACCATCAAAATGAGAAACCGTCTCATTTTGAAGTGGTTGTGGAAAATCTCGCTGATCAAACAATAGCATCTTACTTCTCTCGTCATATCGTATTAGGTACAGGTAGTATTCCAAATATCCCTGAACCATTACAAGGTTTTCCAGATGAAGATGTCACACACACAAGCAGATATTTGTATCTTGAAGATTCATTCAAAAAATCCAATTCTATAACGGTAGTCGGTTCTGGGCAAAGTGCATCAGAGGTTTTTTATGATTTGTTAAAAGATCAAAAAAAGCATGGTTATGAATTAACCTGGTTCACTCGTTCGGGTGGGTTCTTTCAAAAAGATGAAACAAGTCTTGGTAAAGAAGTTTTTTCACCTGAGTTTATCGATTACTTCCATAAATTATCTTTTGAAGGAAGACAAGAATCACTGGAAACATTGGATAGTGTTCGAAACGGTGTCGACCCGACCATGTTAAATAAGATTTATGAAATTCTGTATAACCGTTCTATTCATCCAGCCAATCCATCTGTAACTATCCAATCGTCCACTGCTGTCCAGGATATAAAAAAAGATACGTTCCGATCGACTTATTTGCTAACCTGCGAGCAATGGCAAAAGAAAGAGGATTTTACATATACTTCTGATAAAGTCATTCTTGCAACGGGGTATAAGCCGAATCTTCCGGATTGGTTAGAACGTTTTTCAGAACAGATTATATGGGAAGATAAAAATTTGTATAAAGTGACCAAAGATTATCGTTTAACTTTTAAAAAGGAACGCAATAATCATATCTATACATTAACTAACTTGGAGCATTCTCATGGTTCTAGTGCGACTAACTTAGGCTTATCTGTACTTCGCAATCAAAAGATTATTAATTCTATTGCTGGAAAAAGTATTTACCCTATTCCAAAACAGGCAGTTTTTCAGCGATTTGAATAAAGCGAAATTCATTGAACGGGGGTGTGGGCGTTACTTCTCCATTCTCACTCTATATAAATACCACAAAGGTATAACCTAAAGGCCCTGAACAGAAACAAACATTTTATTGGCAGTAACCCGCTTACTTCTTGGTTAAGCGGGTTACTGCCCCGTTACTTACGGGATGAAAAAGTTAGAGTTTTTAGCTTTTTATTTGACTAAGAAGGAATATCATTATAATTTGTCGAAAATAGATTAAAATAAATTCTGGAGCAAAGGAGGCAATTGATATGGAAGACACATTCCATATAAGGACCTTACCCGGATACCGATTAATTGGATTAAAATGGGAGGGGCCATATACTCAAGTCAACGAGCTAAAACATACTATTGAAAACATGTATAACCGCTCCACTGAGTTAAAAGACATCATAGATTCTCAAAAACAACTTGGTCTGTCCTACCATACTCGGCCAGATGGATTTGTACATTACTCAGGATTTCAAGTGAAAGAGAATACGGAAATTCCTCTTGGTATGATCGACATTTATATTCCTGAGTTAACTTATCTTATTACATTTCATCAAGCAGGAGATGATATAGGAAAAACATATATGAAGATTTATCATTGGTTAAAAGATTGTACCTATATCCCTTACACTGAACCGAACATTGAATACTACGATGATTTACCAATTAAACATGAAGTTTATCCTGTACATCGAGATCTCGAACAACCTCACTTCAATATTATGATTCCTATAACAAGACAAATTGATTAATTTGAAAGATGCAAAAAAGCAGATGAAGTTTCCACTAAGGAAATATACATTGATGTTCAATGTGCTAGCTGATTAACTTGTTGAGATTTTTGCACTGCATCATTCTTCAGTTAAAGTTGAGGTCATTGTATGTTTCCAACTTTCTATATATCCATCGATAACCGAACCATATCAATTACCTGAATTCCATTTTCAAAAATCGGTTCATCATAATGTCGCACAAAAAAATCACGATCAATGCCGATCATTCGAAATCCACATTTTTGGTATAATGCTAGTTGATTAACACCACTATTACCCGTACCTATTTCAATCGTTTTATATCCAAGTTTCTTTGATTCTTCAATTGCATGAAGTATAAGTTTCTTTCCAAATCCTTGACCATGAAAGCTTTCATCAACTGCCACGTTAACAATTTCTATAGTCTCTGGTCTTGTTGGGATAAGCACATATTCTCCAATTACTTGGTTATTTTTCTCTAATACATAACAAGAGCCTCTTTGCAAATACTCGATTACAATACTTTCAGATGGATCCGCCAATAATAGTAGTTTCATTGGAGCATTTTCTATCTCTTTTAATCGTTGTATCATTAAAATTCCCTCTCTAATTCCTTTATATATTCAACCTAATTCATAGTGCACAAAATTATTCACCTGTCTAAAACCTACTGATTCATAAAGACGTATTGCACCTATATTCTCATCATTAACTGTCAAATACAAAGATGGTATTTCCATCTCTTGCATAAGTAGTGTCATGCTTTGCTGTAATAATTGCTTTCCTACACCTTGTTTTCGATAATCAGAATCAACGCCTATAAATTCCACACTTCCTTCTTTAAACTGTTTACTGCCTTCTAAATAAGCATACCCAATTACATCATTGACATCATTAGTTCGTATTAATAATCGATGTTCATCCGTGAGACGCTCAAGAATTGTTTTAGCTGGATAATATGTATCTGGAAAAAGCGTATCATGTAATGTCTTAAAACTTCCGATCATTTTTTTATTATTTAAATCTATTTCTTCATAATTTGTTTTGCCTGTGCTACCTAATTGATTGCATTGCAGTACGGTATGATATCCAAGTATACTCGCATTTAAGTTTTCCGCAAATGTTCTCATTTCAACGTTATTAACATGGTAAAAAAAATGTAAGTTCCAATTTTGTTTTGTAAACGGGTGGTGAGACCAGAGTTTATTTGCAGTTTGATTTGGATTTTCACTTGTTACGACTGGACCCCAAACTTCTGCTTCTTCATCTTCGTAATCAAAAGCAACCATACCTACAATTTGGTCTCCCTCAACCGCAATGATTATCTCATCTAGTTTAAAATCCTCTACCAACACTTCTTCGATCTGATTAAGATCCTCACCAATATAGCCACACTTTTTTGCAGGGTTAGAATTTACTTTTGCTAGAAAAGCGGCTAGGTTCGAATATGACGTTGCTTTTATTAATTCCAATTTGTTCGCCTCCATACGTATACCTTTATTACTTAAATTATTATACACGAATCCGTTTTATTTTTCAGAATGTTTTAAATGCTATTTTATTCTTCGCCAATAAATGTCAATTATCGATTTAACCACTAGCCCATTATTTGTTAGGAATAGGAGACTTATTAATTTTATAGAAATACTTTACCCAATTTGTCAACCTAGTTTGATTTATAGAACAAGTCTATTTACTACTCTTTCCAATTTTCTAGCTCCGTTTGGGTTTTAGAACGACTTTATTATCGACTTTCTTATACTCCTTCGGATTTTTTGGTGTTAGAGCACCTCTCGTTCCAGTCTTTCTTTGATTCCACTCAATAATATAGATTAGTGCGTATTATATTAGGATTCCACATTAACCACAAACCAATTTTTAATTGCAAAAATAGTAGTAATAAAAATTAATACGATTCCAATAATGAGGATAATTAAATTGCTGGTAAACAAACCGGTGAATAATGCAACCATGGAAATGATATATAATAAAAGGGCAGAGTTGTTCATGCGCACTACCACGTTGTCACCATCTTTTACTGATGTTGGCTTACTTCCCAAAAACCATTGGTTCGCAGTAATTTTCGCTTGATCTTCAGGCAAATCGACGAGTGTTTCCTCATTCTGCTTTAAACTTGTCAACTTCTTGCTGTCAGCTTTAACGATAATTCTAGTTGCTCCACCCATTATCCCAGTATTACGCTTTAATTTGATAGACATACAACAATCCCCTCCCGTTAATACATTCATACTATTCAGTATTTTGCAATATACCCATACGAGAGGAGGTTAATCCTTTTTCAGTTGCCTATGAAATTATCTGATAATAAAGATGGGTGACTAATTCCCCATCAATTGCTTTTATTAATTTAAGTGGAGTTTGTTGATTGTTTCTTGCAAATAATTTCTTACCATCTCCTAATAGTACAGGCGCAATATGTAAATGTAGTTCATCTACTAGTTTTTCTGCTAAACATTGCTGTGCGATACTTGCACTTCCAATACTAATTTCCTTATCCCCAGCAATTTGTCTTGCAGTATCAATTGCCTGATGAATACCACTTACAAAATGAAATGTTGTATCTTTTTTCGCGTATTCGTTCGGTGGTTCATGTGTTACAACTACGATAGGAATACCTGCTATTGGATGACTGCCATTCCATCCGTTTACGATATCAAAGGTTCTTCTTCCTACCATCATTGCACCTAACGACCCGATTGGTTTATCAAATACACGTCGATTTATTTCAGACATGGTAAAAAAAGCATTGTATTCACTAGCAAATGATCCTTGAAACATCCAATTCTGTAATGCTTCTCCACTTATTCCCAATGGTTGTTGCATAGAATCATCTTTTCCAGTGATATACCCATCTAGTGACATGGAAATATCTACATACACCTTTCCCATACTATAAATCTCCCTTTAGAATGTTATTTATTCGTGCATAGTTTAAAAAAACAGTCTCATCAAATCGCTTGTACTCTTTTAAATAATATTTTCTTTGATTTGGCATAATAGGAAACATTGGCTTGCCATCACCAAGCAATATTGGGAAAATAAATAACCAAATTTCATCTACTAAGTCATGATGAATAAATTCTCTAGCTCGCCCCACCTAGAGAAACATCCCTGCCTGTAGTTCCTTTTAATTGTAAGACGGATGACACCATATCACCATTCAGCAACTCTGTATTCCATTTAAGATCCTCTTGCTTTAATTTACTTGATATCACATATTTTTTTACGTTCATCCAGTGTTTTGCCCAATCCTTCTCTTCTTGTGAAGCATTTGGTGATTGTCCTTTACTTGGCCATATAGACATATTTTCATACATTTTCCTTCCATATAAATGTGTGTCTATATTTTCCTCCTGCTTATTTATAAATCGAAATAATTCATCACTTGGTATGCTCCAGTCCAATTCACCATTAATCCCCTCAATAAAGCCATCTAATGAAACCATTTGTGAATAAATAATTTTCCTACTCACCCTTTTCCCCCTTTCTATTAATTGCTTATAAAGGAATGTACCACAATTACCCATGCCCTATTTCTTTTTATTTGCGAACAAGTTGAAATTACTCTCCTTTTATTATAAAAAAACGCATGAGCTCTGATTTCATGCGTTTTTAGCATATTCTTATTTATTCTGAAGCGAGTGCATCCGCTTTTGTCTGATGTAGAGTACCAAAAGGATGTTCTGGTGGGGCGTAAATGGTGTATAATTTCAGTGGTTCATCTCCTGTATTAGTTATATTATGCCACGTTCCTGCAGGTATCATCACAGCACTACTATCAGAAAGTTGTCGTCGGTATGTTAAATTATTCTCTTGACTCCCCATCTGAACCAATCCGTCTCCATCTTCTATTCGAACGAATTGATCGTGAGTTGGATGTACTTCTAAACCGATATTATCACCAACAGGAATGCTCATTAATGTGACTTGTAAATGTTCTCCGGTCCAAATTGCTGTACGGTAAGCTGTATTTTGTTCAGCGGCTTCCTCTATATCAATAACAAATGGGTATCCACCCTGATCTTCCAACTGTCTATTCAGAGTGATGCCTAATTCACTATTTCTCGAATTATGATAATTATACAATTGGTTAGCAGCCATATAACCTACGGAAGATAATTGATAGTATAATTGTTGAACAGCCGAGCTACTACTTCTTAGACTAGCTTTATAATTTTCTTCATAATCTTCTATACATCGTTCTACAACATCTTGTATGCCTATTTCTGTATTTCTGCTTGCTTCACTGGATTTCTGATAATTCGGGGCATTACCAGTGATATTTCTATATAAATAATCCAATTGATTTATGTTTCTCAATTTGACCTCACGTGTGTAATTTAGTGTATTCAAGTATTGCTGTTCATTCGTAGATGAGCTTAACTGATCTAATAATTGAATGGTTACAGCATCTTTTTGTAAGTTCTCTAATGTAATTTCTGCTAACTTTTCTTTCTCTTTTTCCGTAATTAAGGGAGACTGAGAAGCATAACGAAGATCATTTGGATAATATGGAATATAATACATGTATTCATTAACCCACCTTTCATAGAATCTACAATCAGCATATGCCCACATGAGGAAATCGTTCTTATTTTAATTACTGATTTAAAAGGGAGAGTAACTACAGAAAATAACTTACAAAAAGATGTAAAAAAGCAATTCTAAATAAAAAAAGCAGATGAAATATGATTATGTCCCCATCCTTTTCAATATACAAACATTAATGCTTTGTAATTGAATTCTCTATTTCTAGGAATCTCTCATATTTCATCTGCTATCATGTATCTGTTAATCTAATGAATTCTCTCGATTTATTATTGAATTGTCGTATTTTTATATTCAAATCAATTTCTTAATTGCTAAATTTCATTTAAAAAACGATTGAAGTTTCTTAAAAAACTTCTTTTTTAATCTACCACAATATACGTAACATTTACTGGACCATGGACACCTACAATTAAATTCATTTCAATATCGGCGCTATTACTAGGCCCTGTGACAAAACAAACACTTGAAGGTGTCTCTATTCCATTGACATGATCATCATGAATTTGTTTTGCTGCTTGGGTCATTCGAGGTACAATTGTTTCTTTTGGAATAATAGCGATATAACTTTTAGGCATTAAACTTATCGATCTACCATTATTTTTATCGTTCTTTAAGGTTACCGTTCCTGACTCTGCAAGTGTTATATCACTAAAGGAAATTCCAACATCCGCTTTCTCTGCAATAACCTGGTTTTCTTTACCAATAGAAGCATCCCAAATATGCATATCTAGTTCTTCTGCATACTGATTATAAGCTTGATCCATCCCATATTCCACGTTACGTTTATCATTAGAAACAATGATGGACTTTGCTTCATATCGATCAATAGTTTGTCGTACAACATTAGGTAGCTCCTGTTTACTCGTGCGCACAAAGTCTGTATGGATGACTTCGCAATGTTTTTCTAATACGTCAATTAACTCATCTTGCGAAGCTCCTTGTAGAACTTCATATTGTGGCTGCACACTATACTCCGGTCTTTCTACGCCTTCTATTTTTCGAGGTCGGCCAAGGTTAGCAGCTAAATTACTTAAAAATTTATCTCGATTATGAATTGGCATTTTGCTTTTCTCCCTTCGCACGTTCATTCCACCAAGCACGGAAAGATTGTTTACCTGGAGCAGGAAAGTCACGTACATCTGTCCAACCTTTTAATGGTCCTGGTCCATTCTCGACAAACTCATCTTTTGTCCATGGTTTTAATGCGGTCCTAGCCACTTTCGTACTTAACTTATAAGCTGCTGGATTCGAAGCCCATTGAGCAAAACCTTTCATCATAATTTTTTCGGAAACTGGAGATTTCTTT
This sequence comes from Oceanobacillus kimchii X50, assembly GCF_000340475.1. Lineage (NCBI taxonomy): Bacteria > Bacillati > Bacillota > Bacilli > Caryophanales > Bacillaceae > Oceanobacillus > Oceanobacillus kimchii. The sequence goes on along the minus strand of NZ_CM001792.1, from coordinate 318,623 downwards.
TCCTCCTCTACAATGATTTCACGATGACGAATTAATTGCTCATGCAATGGAATTTTCACCGGACAAGCTTCTGTACAGGCTGCACAAAGAGAAGAAGCATATGGTAATTCCTTATGATCGTCATATCCATCGAGAAGCGGTGTTAATACGGCACCAATTGGACCTGGATAAATAGAGTTATACGCATGACCACCTACATGACGATAAACTGGGCATACGTTAATACATGCAGCACAGCGAATACAATGAAGTGCAGATTGAAATTCTGTTCCTAATATCTTGGATCTACCATTATCAACAATTACAAGATGATAATCATTTGGACCATCTATCTCTTCTTCCAATCTAGTTCCGGTGTAGGCTGTAATATAACTTGTAAGCTTTTGACCAACTGCTGCACGTGTTAGTAAACTAACAAGTACTTCCATGTCCTCCCATGTTGGCACTAATCGTTCCATCCCCATCACTGTAATCTGTGTATCTGGTAGTGAAGTAACCATTTCTGCATTACCTTCATTGGTTACTAATGTAATTGCTCCAGATTCTGCAATAGCGAAGTTACAACCTGTTATACCGACATCAGCAGTTAGAAAATCGTGACGTAGTTGCTCACGGGCAAAGGCTGCCAGTTCTTCTGGTGAATCTGTCTTATCATATCCACGTTTATCTGCAAATGTTTCACGAATTTGTTGACGGTTTTTATGCAAAGCAGGTGTAACAATATGCGATGGAGGATCCTCATCTAATTGGAGGATCCATTCACCTAAATCAGATTCAACTACTTCTGCGCCCGATTTTTCTAAAGCTTCATTTAATCCAATTTCTTCGGTAACCATGGATTTTGTTTTTACAACTTTTTTCGCTTGTTTCTTTTTCACAACATTTTCAATATATTCATTGGCTTCTTCAGCAGTTTGTGCGAAAAATACGTTACCTCCGCGTTTCTCTACTTGTTCACTCAATTGATAAAGATAGTAATCTATATTTTCTAATGTATGTGTTCGAATCTCCGAACCTAGTTGGCGCCAATCTTCCCAATTTCCTAACTCCTCTGCTTGGGAAAGTCGTCCCTTACGAAATCTCCCTTGTGCCGAAGAAACGGCTTGACGCATAAAGTCGTTTTCAATTCCCTTATCAATTCGATCTTTATAGGAAACATCACCAATTTTTACGCTCATGCTTTTCCTCCTTCACTATGTGTATTTAGTATTTCTGTAATGTGAACCACCTTGACATCTTTACCTTCACGGCGCATTCTGCCACCGATATTCATTAAGCAACCCATATCTCCACCTACTAGGTATTCAGCCTTTGTTTCGGACACATGCTGAGACTTCTCTTTTACCATTTCTCTTGATATTTCCGGGTTTTTCACGGAGAAAGTTCCACCGAATCCACAGCAATCCTCTTTTACAGGAAGTTCAACAAAATCAATACCTTTTACGCTTTGCAATAGTTTTTGTGGTGCGTCTTTTACTCCTAGTACCCTCGTCATGTGACAGGAAGGGTGGTACGTAACTCTTCCTTTGAAAGTTGAGCCTAAATCCGTTACTCCTAATACATCTACTAAAAATTGAGTAATTTCATAGCTTTTATTCGCAAGATCAATAGCAGGTTGTTCCCATTCTGGATCCCCTTGAAAAATATGAGGGTATTCTTTTAACATCCCTACGCAAGATCCAGAAGGACCAACTACATACTCTGAATTTTTAAATGCTTTAATCATCTGTTTCATTGATTTTTTAGCTTCTTGTAGGTAGCCGCTGTTATAGGCAGGTTGACCACAGCATGTCTGCGCAGCTGGAAAATCAACTTCACAACCTACTCGTTCTAAAATTTCCACAGTATGTTTACCTACATCTGCAAATACAATATCACTCACACATGTAATGAATAACGATACTTTCATTTGGTTACACCTCTTCTAATTTAAACTATGACCGAGGCTAGAATTACATATCTAGATTTTTAAACAAGAGCATTTCTACTTTTTCTAAATGATCATACATTGCGTCTCTCGCTTCATTTGGTTGTCTATTTTTTATTGCCTGATATATGCGTGCATGCTCTTCATATAGCGCATCCGCTCGGTCTTCTGAATATAATAAAATCTGTCTAGTTTCTCGAATTGTCTCTGACATCAAATCAGACACACTGCCCATTAAATGGATTAATAAATCCATATGTGTCGCTTGGGCAATCGCTAAGTGAAATTCTGTATCTGCTTGTTCTGCTAATACGTCATCCCCTTTAGCATTTTTCATTACGTTTAATGCTTCTTCCATCTTGTCTAAATCTAACTGTTCATAGCTGGTAGCAGCATACCTCGCCGTACCACCTTCAAGTATTTTACGCACTTGATATAATTCTTTTACATCATCTTGTTTCATGAGAAATGCTGTACTTACAGGTAGTGTGAATCTTTTTGGATTAAAGGTATTAATAAATGTACCTTCACCTTGCCTCATTTCTACTAATCCCATAGATCTTAAGCCACTTAGTGCTTCACGAATAGCAGATCTTCCTACTCCAAAGTTTTGTGCTAATTGTTCTACAGAATCTAGTTTATCTCCAGGCTGTATACGTCCTTGTTTAATCATCTCTATTAATGAATCTGCAACTTGTTCATATATTTTTTTGGATTTAATACGTTTATACTCCATTTATTTCAACTCCTCATCGCTTGAGACCATTTTAATGGAAACGAACCGGTTTGAAAAGCTGATGGTAAGGACCACGATAATCTATAAAAAGAAATGAGCAATAATAAATCCAACGATTCCAACAATTAATGCATAAAGAATGGCAGGAAGTAAGGTCTTTCGTATAATATCCCCTTCTTTACCACTCAGCCCTACTACGGCACTAGCTGCAACAACATTATGCACACAAATCATATTGCCAGCTCCCGCTCCAATTACCTGAGCTGCAAGCACTGCATTTACATCCAATCCTATTTGATTCGCTACACTATATTGAATCGGAGAAAATGTAAGTGTAGATACCGTAGCACTTCCTGTAATGAAAGAACCTAATTCTCCTAAAAATGGCGCAACAAGCAACCAAATAAATCCTAATGAATTTGCTAATGATTCTGCAATGTATTGTGGCATGCTTGCTAGTTCATTGAGATTCATTCCCGAATTCGTAAATACATGAACCATTGCTAAGGTAGCAATTAATGAAATGGATGTTGTCTTCATGGTTGATAGTGAGTCTTTAGATGCGGTTAAAAAGGTCCGGAACGATTTTTTATGTAAAAATACAGATAGAACCGCTGCCACTGCCAATATCGTACCTGGCGAGTACAGAAACTCCCAATTGGATGAAACGCCTTCTACACCCAAAATATTCGTCCAAGATAAATCTATTGCTGATTGTGTAAATTCGGTTAGCCAAGGAATAATTCTAGTCATAAGTAATAAAACAACGACAACAACATACGGTGACCAAGCTGCTATAATACCCATCTCTGATTTCTTTTCCTTAACCACAAACCCTTCTCGCACAGCCTCTCTCCACGTTTCTTTTGGTAATATCCATCCTTTTTTTGCTGTAAGTGTAGCGATGACTAATGCTGTTAGCGAAGCCAATATGGCAACAAATTCTTGTCCAAATACAACTGCATATAATAAAGCAGAACCTGTATAGGAGAGACCAACCACTAGAGACCATGGAAGCATAGGTAAAGCTTGCTTGAGACTTTTGTTTTTTCCAAAGAAGATGGTTAATAATATAACCAATACAAATGGAATAAAGGTACCAGCAAAAAGATCCAATGTTGTTACCATGATACCGATATCATCATAGAACGTAGCATTTGCTATAGGAACATTACTTAATCCAACGGCAATCGGCGTTCCTACAGCTCCAAAAGCAACCGAAGCACTATCCGCTACTAAAGCAATTGTAGCTGCTGCCAATGGCCTAAAACCTAGTGCTACTAACAAAGGTCCGGTTACCATTGCAGGAGTACCAAATCCCGCTGCCCCTTCAATTAAAGCCCCAAATAAAAAAGCAACAATAATCACTTGAACTCGCATGTCTGCTGAAATACTTTGAAAACCTTGATTAATTCGATCAACTGCTCCCGTATTGCGGAGAGTATTCAACAATACAAGTGCTCCAAATAAAATCCATAAAATAGTTAATGTTTTATGCGTCCCCTGGAAAATAGATGATACAATAACTTCCCCTTCCATTCCCCATACAGTAATTGCGAATAAAATTACAATTAACGCACTCCACGTCATTCCTTTTGTTGCCGGAAAACGTAATAACACTAAAAAAATAAACGGTGCAATAATCGCACTTAGTGCTATAAGTAAATACATCAAAACCCCTCTTTCTCCCCAATGAAGCGATTTCATAGATGACAAAATAAATAAGGTCATCTGATGACCTTATTTATAGTTTACTCTGATATTTATAAGAATTCAAGATAGTATTATATTATTTTTTCTATGATTCTTCCTTCCATTTAGAAAAATTACAACTATAATAAACTCTTGTTTATTCTATATATTATCTATTTAAAGTAGCATACTCTCAAAAACCTAGCCACTTCATCAACAATCCCAAGCAATTTAAATTAAGGTGGTTGTTTTGTATCAAAACAACCACCTTATGATTATTCATCTGATATAAGCCCAAAGTCAAAATATCTTGCTGCATTGTAGTAGGATATATCTTGAATAATCTTTCCTAGTAATTTTAGGTCGTAAGGAACTTCACCGTTATAAACCCATTCACCAACCAGGGAGCAAACTAAGCGCCTAAAGTATTCATGCCTAGGATACGATAAAAAGCTTCTTGAATCGGTAAGCATACCAATAAATTGGCTGAACACACCAATATCTGCTAACGTTTGCATTTGTTTTATCATCCCTGATTTTGTATCATTAAACCACCATGCTGTTCCAAATTGGAGCTTTCCTGGAACTCTCCCACTTTGAAAACTTCCGATTATAGAGGCAATAACAGGATTATCATTTGGATTAAGGGAATATAAAATCGTTTTTGGAAGTCTATCCTTCTTTTCAAGCTCATTTAATAGATTTACTAATGGTTTAGAAATTACTTCGTCATTCATGGCATCGTATCCAGTATCTGGTCCAAGATAATTGTACATTCTAGAATTATTATTACGCAATGCATTTATATGATATTGCATTACCCATTCTTTTTCTGCATATTGTTCTCCTAAAAATACTAGTGTGAAGCTTTTAAAATCACTTTCTTCTTTAAGAGAAATTTTCTGACCACTAATAGCTTTTTCATAATAATTGCTGGCGTTTTCTTTCGTTGTTTCCGTAAACATCATCGTATTTAATGCATGATCAGAGACTCTGCATCCATTTTGATGAAAATAATCTATTCTAGATCTAAGAGCTCTTAAAAAACCATCATATGTTTTTGTAGAATGAGAAGTAACTTTTTCAAGCAAATCTACATAGTCAATAAACCCATCCTGATTTATTTCTATTGCTTTATCTGGCCGAAAACCGGGTAACACCTTTACCGAAAATTCGTCATCTTCAACTAACATCTGATGAAAGGATAAGTCATCAATTGGATCGTCAGTTGTACAAACGACTTGTACATTAGACCGATTAATTAAATCTCTAACACCAAAATCATCACGGATTAAAAGTTTATTTACCTTCTTCCAAATTGATGGTCCGGATTCCTTATTTAAAATTTCATTTATACCAAAATATCTTTGTAACTCAAGGTGAGTCCAATTATAAAGCGGGTTACCAATTAATTTAGGAACTGTTTCAGCCCAAGCCATAAATCTATCATAATCATTTGCATCACCAGTTATAAGTGACTCATCTACACCTGCTGCTCGCATCGCTCTCCATTTATAATGATCTCCATACAGCCAAACTTCTGTAATGTTTGAATACCTTTTATTCATATAAATTTCTTTTGGACTTAAATGGCAATGGTAGTCAATGATTGGCATATTTTTAGCATAATTATGAAATAAATCTTCTGCAATATTGTTGCTTAGTAAGAAATTATCATCCATAAACTTTTTCACCATAAATCCTCCTTTATAGATCTAATGTTTCCACATGTTTACCTATATGTTTAATAAGATATTCACGATAAACATCTTCATTTTCACTTAGCATCGAATATATTTCATCCTTAAAAAGAGAACTCTCATTTCTATTTGCAGTTAAAATCAATCCGTACGTGATATGCAGTAATTGTCTCGCATTATCATCATTAAGATACTCAGAAAGCATTGAATCCTTTGTGTCTTCAAGAGGAGTAATCGCTTCAAAATTTGGAGTAATGTGATAGTATTTCAAAGCCTGCTCTACATTTTTTTCAGCATAAGCATGTATCTTTCTATATAACGATGGATTCTTATTCGCAATTACCCTTAATGCCTCTAGCCATGAAGTACCGGCTGTTTTAATGTGTAAAATCCTTTCTGTATGCTTTGAAATAATTGGAAATACAGAAAATTTATCGCTTCCGGAATGAATGCTTAATTTATAACCAAAATGTTTTGCAATATCTACATGTTCACTTAGTTCCTTTTCAAATTGATCTATATCACCAATATAGTCAATTCCTTTTTGAAACTCTCCACAAAATCTAGGAGCAAGACTGGTTACTTCAACTTGAGACTTTCGCAACTCATTTGCAACAAAAAAATGTGCTTCTGGAGAAGTAATCGCCTCTGTTTCATCAATCGATATTTCAAAATCAAAATCTCTATCTAAATGTCGAACATAAGTGTTAAATACATGTATCATGTAAGCAACCGCTTTTCCGTATATTAAAACATTGCGCATAACATCAATTTCATTAACTGCTATTTTTCTCGTTTTGAGAGAAAACACTTGATTGGAATAGGTATTAAGGTAATATTTTTTAAGTTTTACATCTAGCTTCGCAAATTCATCTTGCACTTGTTTTTTAGATGCTGACTCCACGTCTTTTTGAATATAATCTGAGCAATCTAGTGTCAGCATCGTTACTCCTAATTCTAGTGAACGTTTAATATCTTCCTCTTTTTTAATATGGTCTGCATCTATTCCAAACCCGTCTTTATATCCTTCTTGAAATACGGCAAATGTTGCTGTATCAATCATATCTTCCAGAGTACGTTTTGTTAAAGTTAGCTCGCGGATACTTTGCTGACCTAATATCGGTTTTACATCTCGATTTTTAATTGCTTCAATGTGACCAGGGGAAGCTATTCCAAGTCGGTCACCGAGCCCTATAGTTGCTGTGTTTTTTCCAAATGCACTTGGTACTGTATAATCAAAATAGCGATTTAACACCAATCGATTATGGTGAGTCAACGGACAAACTTTACCCTCATCACCAATTTCTTGCCCATTTAATTCACTATATAATGGTCCTTCACCCGATGCTAACAAAAATTTGTTAGCGCTTTCTTTTATCATCAAAAGAAATGTTCCTTGATAATGTGTAAATGATCGTTTGTATATTTTTATGTTCTCAGTTCCCTCTCCAATTTCACCTAATTTTAAATTACTTAATAAAGTTTCTATGGAAAACTACCCCTTTCTTTTACTACATAATAACAACGTTGTTATTTTATAATAATACAAATATTTAGATTTAACAACCTTTTCTAAAAAATGTTTAATATAATTCATGCTTAATTGCTAAAAACAGTTAGATGGGTGCAAGGGTGGAACCATAAAAGAATTCACAAAAGTACAAATGCAAGTTACTTTATTGTTTAAAAGGCGTAAAATTTCTGTGTTACAAGGAAATATCCGATCAATTGCATAAATAAGGTAACCTTAATTAGGTCACCTTATTACTTACTATTCGCGCTTTTCCGCAGCAATAAGCAAAAACATTGGTCTTCGGTTTTCATGCACCATTTCAGGAATTTGGCATATCAATTCTTCCGTTGGCCCTGGCTCTACGACATTATTGATCCGAAAGCCGGCTTTAATTAATTGATTTATATAAGTCGATAACGTTCGGTGATATTTTATTACTTCCCCATTTAAAAAAGAAGTCTTTCTCTTCCCTTCATACTGATAATTATCTACTGCCCAATATAATGGTTCACTAGAATCGCTTATGTAAATCCAATCCTGGTCGTTTCTTGATGTAAAGATCGGATGCTCTACAGAAAATATAAATGTACTATTCTTCTTTAAAAGATTGTACACCTTTGTGCAAGCCTCATCAAAAGATTGAATATAATGAAATGCTAAGGAACTAATAATAATATCAAAGGATTGATTAGAAAACTCCATATCTTCAATTGCAGAGTTTACATACCTTATTCCATCGTCATTGGTTAATTCATTGGCTTTCGTGAGCATTTTCTCTGAAATATCTATTCCAACGACAGTACTTGCACCTTGAGTTCGGGCATACCTACAATGCCAGCCATATCCACAACCTAAATCGAGAACACTTTTGCCTCCCATTTCAGGTAGAAGCTTTTGGAACTCTGGCCATTCTCCAGCTGCAGCAAGCCCACCCCTCGACCTTGCCATCTCTGCATATGCTTTGAAAAATGTCGGGTCATCATATTTATTTTGTTTCATGTTATCACCTTTATATTTGTTGTTTTATTTCACTGGTTAGCAACCAAATGGTATCTCTTTGCAAATTCTCGATGGTAAACATATTTGATAGTATTTTCTTCTTTCTCTAGTTTCCTGCTTTCGATGTGTACCCCCTTTGATAATAAAGCAATTAAAAAGAAATTTGATATATCTAAATTCATTAAAATATGTCTAAGGAGTGTGGTAATCGTGGGAAAATTAACGTGGCACATTATGCTAAGTATCGATGGCTATTATGAAGGAATCGCAGGTGACTTATCCTGGCATCACGTCGATGATGAGTACCATTCTTTTGCTTTTCAAAACCTTCAACAAGCTGATCTTATTCTATTTGGTAGGAAAACATATGAACATATGGAAGCTTACTGGAATACAGAAGTAGCACTAGATGATAACCCGTCTATTGCAAAAATTATGAACGAAAAACCTAAACTTATTATTTCGAAAACTCTGACTGAAGCAAATTGGAAGAACACTACATTGTTAGGCTCAGATTATCAAAATAGTATTGAGCAATACAAGAACAGTAACGAAAATATCGTTTTATTAGGAAGTGGAGATCTAGCCCTATCGCTTATCAAAAATGATATTATTGACGAGTATCAATGTATCTTTAATCCCGTTATATTAGGTGGTGGAAAGAGACTGTCTCACAGTCACTCAAAAGAATTAAAATTAAGTTTAATGCATCGGTTTAAGTCAGGAAATGTTCTTCTGCAATATAAATAGTTTAAAAGAAAGACCTAATTACTTTGAAACTCATGTTTTAATAGGGACATTACATGTAGTGATTCATATGTTTCTCCTACTTTCAAACACTCTCGTAATGTTCCTTCTAAAGTAAATCCTTCTGTTTTGTAAATATTAATTGCTTTTTTATTATCGGTTTTTACATCTAACCACAATCGATGCGCTTCAAAGGAATTAAACGCCCATACTTTAATTAAGCTCAATGCTTCTTTGCCAATGCCTTTATCTTTTTCTTCTATGGCAATACGGACGAGCTCTATACTTTTATTCGTACTGGTCAATCCTTTTAAAATAATAAATCCGACATTGCGATTCGTAATTTTCTCAACAACAATCAAATAATAGGAATCCTCCTCTTGCATAGTCTTGCGATGCTGGTCCTCTGTCCAAGGTAGAATATGAGGTTTGTTCTCTTCACTATTCTCTACGTTTGTTATATACCCTATATCATTGTTCGTTGCTTCTCTTATGTATATTTGATTCGACTGAAATATCACTTTCTCCTCACTTCCATTCATCCTTATACTAAATTAATATTATTTTATCTTTATAATACTACTTTTTCAATTATTTATTAAATTGTTTCGAATTATTAATAATTAAATTATAAACAGGTTGATAACTTGTATATTGTTGTCATCTGTTATAAATTGTTATGGTGTTTATCATTTTGGTTTAATAAATTTTAATAGATTGAAAGAGGTATAAATATGGAACAAACATGGAAGGAACAATGGTTTGGAAACATCAAAGGAGATATATTGGCAGGAATCGTTGTCGCACTTGCTTTAATTCCTGAAGCGATTGCCTTTTCTATAATTGCAGGTGTAGATCCAATGGTTGGACTTTATGCATCCTTTTGTATTGCAGTGATGATTTCATTCGTCGGCGGACGTCCTGGAATGATTTCTGCAGCAACTGGCGCAATGGCATTAGTAATGGTAACTTTGGTAGCTAATCACGGAATTGAATATTTGTTAGCAGCTACAATTTTAACGGGAATTCTTCAAATCTTATTTGGCATTTTTAAATTAGCACGCTTTATGAAATTTGTTCCTAGAACTGTAATGACAGGATTTGTTAATGCTTTAGCAATTCTTATCTTCACCTCACAATTACAGCATTTTGTAGGCGAGACATGGATTATGTATGCTTTAGTAGCCTTAACTCTAACAATAATTTATATTTTCCCTCGAATAACGAAAGCTGTGCCATCTACTTTAGTAGCAATTATTGTTGTTACAATTATTGCATTAACAATGAATATAGGTGTACGTAATGTTGGCGATATGGGAGAGTTAACACAATCTTTACCTATGTTTGCTCTACCTAATATACCACTAAACTTTGAGACATTAATGATTATCTTGCCGTATGCCCTCGCTTTAGCAATTGTTGGGATTCTGGAATCATTATTAACAGCCAATATTATTGATGATATGACAGATACGGAAAGCAATAAAAACAAAGAAACCAGAGGGCAAGGAATTGCTAACATTGTAGCAGGTTGTTTTGGAGGTATGGCTGGATGTGCCATGATCGGACAATCCGTTATTAATGTGAAGTCTGGTGGAAGTGGGCGACTATCTGCATTTGTTGCTGGTGTGTTCTTAATGTTCCTTATATTAATTTTAGGAGATATCGTAGTTCAAATTCCAATGGCAGCTCTAGCGGGAGTAATGATTATGGTATCAGTGAGTACATTTGATTGGAATTCGGTACTACACATTCACCGTATTCCACGTACTGACGCTATAGTAATGATTGTTACTGTTGGTACGGTTGTATTAACTCATAATCTTGCATACGGAGTTCTTGCAGGGGTCCTTCTCAGCATGATATTCTTCGCTGCGAAAATCTCAAAAGTAAACGTAATTAAAACATTAAATCATGACACACGTTATTATAAAGTACAAGGTCCGCTATTCTTTGCATCCGTTACGGACTTTTTATTACAGATTGATTTTCATGACAGTGTAAATAATATAGAAATCGACCTAAGCGAATCTCATTTATGGGATGATTCTGCAGTCGGTGCATTAGACAAGATTAAAACAAAGTTTGAGGCAAACGATATTGTTGTACGAATTAGAGGTATGAACAAAGAGAGTACACAACTTCTTCAATCAATGGATAAGCTTTCGAATAATTCCATGCACTAACATAGAGAAACGCATATCCGACAAAGGGATATGCGTCTCATTTATAACATCTTCTCATAACGGCAGTGTTCGTGATTAGTTCCTTTATAATCATAGCCAAGGTTTTGATAAATGGAATTAAGCTTTTCGTTATTTTCTACACAATCTAGGCGAATGCGTTTCATTCCTTGTGTTTTTGTATATGTTTCCATCCAGGCAATGACATCACGACCTAGACCTGTTCCTAATCGAGAGTAATCAACGGATAGCCTATGTAAGTAAAAGGCATCATCGCTGGATTGCCCCCAAATATTTTTATCCCAAGGATTTTGAATTTCATATAGCGTAAAGGTTGCTATTAAATCGTCACCTTCTTTAACTACAAACGTATTCTCATCCTCAATCGCCTGTTTAATTTCTGGATCTTCTCCGCCTTCATTTAGAAACTCCCATTGTTTTAAACGACTCTCCTGTAACCATGAAGAGACTCCTTTCAACAAGCGAACAATGCCTTTCATATCATCCTTTTCTGCAATGTAAACGTGTTGATCTTTATTGATAGAACCTATATGTTTAGACATTTTTATTTCCTCCTTAATCCTACTTAATATTCGACATGAATTAAGAAGATTCCTGCTATTTTTACCGAAGTATTTATAAATGATTATATATACTTATGCATACAAAAAAGCAGGGGACCTCCCCTGCTTTTGCTTATACTATAGATAAACCCATCTCCGTATCATTTACTGTTACTTGCTTCATATTCTCTTTTTCTAAAAATTGAATACTGTTAACAATTAATCCCTCATGGATTAGAGAATCGAATTCTGATAAAATCCGCTCTGCATTTTCATTGGAATTTACGTACACATCCACACGTTGTTCAACTGGAAGGTCAAGTTCTTTACGATATGTTTGTACCGCACGAATAAACTCTCTTACAAAACCTTCTTCCTTTAACTTCTCCGTCAAGTTGGTATCCAATAAAAGCACAAATCGATTGCCTTCAAATAATTGATATCCTTTTTGGCCTTTTTTCTCTACTATAATGTCTTCTTTTTCAAGAGTGGCCTTACTACCATCTTGAAGCTCAACAGTAATTGTACCGTCCACTAAGAATGCTTCTTTTTCTTGTTCCGTAAAGTTTTCTACTTTTCCTTTTGCTTGGCCAACTTGTTTACCCAGTTTTGGTCCAGCAACTGGGAAATTAAGTTTCATCTCTGTATCCAAGAAATCAGCAGTGTCTTTCTTAAAACTAACTTGTTTTACATTAATTTCCTCTTCAATAATAGAGGTATATGCCTGTAACCCAGATTGAAGTTGGGCGTCATTTGGTACAACCACTAGTTCTGCTAGAGGTTGCTTTGTTTTAATGTTTACTTCATTACGGAGTGAACGTGCTCCCTCAATGACTTCAAGCACACCCTGCATATCTGCTTCTAGTTTCTCATCGATTGCATCTTCGTCCACTTTCGGGAAGTCCGATACATGAACACTGTCCCCTTGCAGATTTGTATAAATATCATCTGCAACGAATGGTGTATATGGCGCCATTAACTGAGTGAGTTTTGTTAGTACTTCGTGCAATGTAGTGAAGGCAGCTTTCTTATCTTCATTCATGCCACTGCTCCAAAAACGCTGTCTAGAACGACGTACATACCAGTTACTTAATTCATCTACAAATAACGCAATGGATCGAGCACCTTTTGTAATATCATATTGATCGAGACTTGTGGTAACTTCTTTAATCACCGAATTTAATCGGGACAGAATCCAATGATCCATTGTCGTTTTAGCATCACTTGCATGTTCTTCAACAGTAAATTTATCAATGTCAGCATACATAGAGTAGAATGAAAACACATTTAATATGGTGTCAATCACTTTTGATTTTGCTTGACTAACTGTCTTTTTTGAGAAACGCTTATTATTCCATGGTGAACTGTCAGCAAGTAGTGCCCAACGAAGTGCGTCTGCACCAAACTCTTCAATAAGTTCTACAGGATTTAAAGCATTCCCTTTACTTTTAGACATTTTTTGCCCATGTTCATCTAGAATATGGCCAAGCGACAATACTCGTTTGTACGGTGTTTTTCCGGTAAACAGTGTAGATACCGCTAGGAGACTGTAAAACCAGCCACGTGTCTGATCGACACCTTCAATAACCACATCCGCTGGGAATTGTTTATTAAATAGTTCATCGTTTTCAAACGGGTGATGATACTGTGCAAATGGCATCGATCCACTGTCGAACCAAACATCAATAACTTCTTTCGTACGATGCATTTTACCGCCACATTCACAGTCAAACGTAATTTTATCAACATATGGTTTATGCAATTCAATATCTTCTGGTACGTCACTATCTGCAAAAGTACGTAATTCTTGGATTGAGTGAGGAGATTTTTGTTTACCACAATCATCACATACCCATACATTTAATGGTGTTCCCCAATAGCGATTACGTCCAATATTCCAATCGACCATATTATCTAAGAAGTTACCAAAACGCCCATCACGCATATGGTTCGGGAACCACTCAACAGATTGATTGTTTTCCTGCATTTTTTCTTTTACTGCAGTGGTTTTAATGAACCAACCTTCCATTGCATAGTAAAGTAATGGTGTATCACATCTCCAGCAATGAGGATAGCTATGCTCATATTTTTGCTTTTCATATAGTGTTCCATCTTTTGCTAGCATTTTAATGATATCTACATCGCTATCCTTCACAAACTGTCCTACAAGTGGAGCGATTTCATCCTTATATCTTCCTTTTGAATCGACTACATTTACAAAATCCATGCCTTTTGCCTGGATAGCATTATAGTCGTCTTCCCCATGTGCTGGGTTTAAATGAACAATACCCGTACCACTTGTATCGGTAACAAAATCTGCACCGATAACGTAATGACCATTATCTAAAGAAATAAAGTCAAATGGAGCTTCATAATTGATACCGATTAAATCTTCTCCAGCTAGTTCTTCTACCACTTCATACGCTTCACCTAGAACAGAGTTCACTAACGATTTAGCAACGACATAGATTTCTTCACCCTGTTTTGCTTTTACATAGGTCATTTCCGGATTCACCGCTAACGCAACATTTCCGGGTAATGTCCAAGGAGTTGTTGTCCATCCAAGGATAAATTCATTTTCTTTGTCACTAACTCGGAATTTAGCAGTTACGGATAAATCCGTCACATCTTTATAACCTTGTGCCACCTCATGAGAACTTAAAGATGTCTCACAGTTTGGGCAATATGGAACTACACGATGGCCTTTATAAAGTAAATCTTCATCATGAATAGTAGCAAGGATATTCCAAACAGACTCAATATATGGGTTATTTAATGTTTTGTATGGATTTTCCATATCTACCCAATACCCAAGCTTATCCGTGAATTCCTTCCATTCATTTTCATAAACAAAGACGCTTTCTTTACATTTCTCAATAAATTTCTCTACACCGAACTTCTCAATATCATCTTTTCCGCGGATATTAAGCTGTTTTTCTACTTCTAATTCTACTGGTAGACCATGTGTGTCCCAGCCTGCTTTACGTAATACTTGATAACCAGACATTGTTTTGTAACGGGCAACAAAGTCTTTTATCGTACGACCTAGCGCATGGCCAGCATGTGGCATTCCATTTGCCGTTGGTGGTCCTTCATAAAATACATACGTTTGTTGACCTTCTCTATTTTCAATGGAGCGTTGAAACGTTTTATTGTCTTTCCAATGTGCCCTCATGCTTCGTTCACGTTGTGCGTGATCCATTCCATTCACCTCTTCATTAAATTAAAAAAACTCGAATCCACCACGTAGAATCGAGTATTACCATTATTAGACAAAAATAAAAAACCATCGTAGCGGTTTTTTCTAATTAGCACTACGTACCATCATACGCGTCCAAGATATCGGTTGGAGACCGTCAAAGTTTACCAGTAACCGTTCAACTTTGCTTCTCGGAGATGATTTTCATTAAGCTTCTCACCATTGACTTTCAGCTATTGTCAACTCTCTGTAGATAAGACGTTCCTAATTACTCGTTCTCGTCATCGAATTCATCATTTTATTGACCGTAAGAATATAGTATCGAATGCAAGAAAGAAAGTCAATATAATGAACTAGGAAGCATCTTGATATAGTTTTACATGCGTTGGTTTTAATACAAAAAACATATACATTATCGATAATATGAACATTGAAATTGATAAACTAACGATTGTACCACGCAATGATATAATATCTGCCAGTAATCCTACCGCTAGAACAATTAATACTTGCAACGTACTTTGAATCAAATCAAAGATACTCGTCACTCTCCCCATTAAATCAATTGGGATATTGTTTTGATAAAACGTCATCATTCCAGCATTTAAGAATACAAGAAAGAAACCTAAAATGATAAACCCAATCGTAATCGATATAAAAGACCAAGAAAACGCGTATATGATATATCCAATTGCCACAAATGTTAATCCCACAACAATCATCATTCGTAAAGATAACTTATTAGAAATGATCGATAGCAAAATTGCACCGGTAACTGAACCAATCCCTGTAATACTAATCAATAACGTATAATCCACTTCCGACAGACCAACCTCTTGTTGAGTAAAGACTACTTCTTGTGCATCCATGGCAAATGTACATAATAATACAACAATGAAGCCTAGATATATACCAGTTACATATCGGTTATGTTTCATAAAGTTCTGGACGACGGTGAAATCTTTCATAACTTGTTTGATTGTCAATTGTGGAATCTGCTCTGCACGCTTTCTTTCTTCCGGCAACGACCATAATAGACCAGCAGACAGTAAGAAAAAGATCGCATTAATCCATAATGTTACATCAATAGAAGTCGCATAGATTAATGCTCCTCCAATAGACGGGCCAATAATAAAGGCACCAGAAGATGCAAAAGCGCGAATAGAGTTAAACCTTTTTCTCATTTTTTTCGGTACGACTATTGTAATATATGTCATAGATGCCGGGTTAAAGAATGCCTTAGCAATACTTAATATTATTAAAACACTATATAACAAAAACAAATTATCCATAAATGGGAGAATGAATATAAATATACCTCGAATTGCATATGTAGACATCATCACTTTTCGCTTACTACGATAATCAATAAAACTCCCTGTCCAAAACTTTGCAAATATATTTGTCAATGGTCCGATTAACCACAATGCAGCTACTGCTGCTGCAGACCCTGTCATTTGAAATACTAGAATATTGATCGCAACTAAGTAAATAAAATCACCAATATTTGCAATTCCAATAGAAGTAAGAAGTAAAGAAGGATTCTTCCATTTTTGTAGGTTCATACCATCACCTCAATCATTCCGATATAGTTTTATATTCTATACACTGCTTAATAATCCCTCTACATTCACAAAATGTTCTTTTTTATAGCATAGTGAAAAAGACCAAAAGCGCAAGCGCCCGTTTAGAAATGTAGCGAGTGCGCCCCCTGTTTTTTAGGGGGGTGGTTCAACGAAGGTCGAACTTCCTCTTTCCTTTGAGATAAAGGAATCACGGTGAGGGACGAGCCGTAATGACTTTCACCGCAAGGGTATAAGTGCGGCTATGCCTCATAAAGAACATTCGGCAAGTCTTCTGTATCGTAGGGCGATTTCGTGAAGTCGCCTAGTTTTTGGGCGCTGGATCTGGACGTGGCAATTTCTACCTACAAATATGAGGTCCAAATTTATATACTGTCTTACCTGTAAAAAAAACGCATGTAATATGATAAGTGGTCATCATATTACATGCGCTTCCTAATTAAATATTTTCTTGTCTTAATGTTTCAATAATATTATCGTCTTTAATTTTCGAAATCGAATATAACATAGCTACACTAACAATGACAAATACAGCCAATATAGCAATTGCAATATTTATCCAAGGTATGGAGAACGAATAAGAAAAAGTATTCTGTGTTTGATTATAAATTAAATACATAACACCTATACTAATCGGCAACCCGTATAAAAGAGACTTCAATCCATAAAAAACACTTTCAAATTGAATCATTTTACGGAAGGCTTTAGGTGTCATTCCAATCGACTTCATGGTTGCGAATTCTCTTCGACGTAATGCCACACTCGTTGATATTGTATTAAAGATATTCGCGACAGAAATCAATGTGATTAAAGTAATGAATCCATAAACAAATATGGAAAGGATTAGTGTCATCTGTCTATCTTGTTGTTCATAAAAATATTGGTTGGCTATATTAAGTTCACTTGCCACTTCTAATTCTTCTATATACTCTTGTGTACTTACTGGATCTTCCGTTTGAATATATAATGTCATTCCATCTGGTTGATAATCTGTCTGTTCATCAATGTTAGCCAATGTCTTTTCAGATACTACAAAAAATAATGTGTCCGGTGAGGGATAAAAATTACCCATCGGGAAATGATCGGCTAGACCAGCTATATCTATTTGGGATACTCTTTCAAAAGAAACTTCTCCAGTCTCTTCATCGTAATTTTCTTGAGCTGCTATCACCGAATCTCCAACTTCTGCATCAAGTACTTCTGTTTCTACATACTTACCCTGATTATCATCTGGATAAGATACATGATTAATCAGTATACCTTCTCCTTCATCTATATCACTGTATGAGATTCCATTTTCTTCGGCATAATCTTGTAAAGCTTTATCCTCCAAAGCAATAAACTGCATGAAATATTGTACTCCTTGATCACTAATATAATCAGAAGCATTTTCCAAAGAAGTAATTGGCTCCCCTGCCATTTCCTCTTTTACGATTCCACTCATATTCATTTTTTGATACATGATCGTGTTGTTTACTTCTTGAAGTCCTTGGATATTATCCATTACTTGTTTCAATTCTTCTACTCCACCATAACCAGTAGATGAAGAAGCTGCTATATCATAATTTAATTGATTTGATTGTAACTCAAATGATTTTGTCATTGTGTTGGAAAAATACCCTACGGATAAAAATAAAACTATACTCACAATCAAAGATAAAACTGTAACATTATACCGTTTCTTATTTCGTTTAAGATTTTTTAAAGCTATTTCCGCCTCGTAGCCAAATATTTTTCGCACAAGTGGATTTGCTTTTACTTTTTTCTTAGTTAGTTTTATATCTTTCGATTGACGAATAGCATCAATCGCCGTTACTTTTGAGGCACGAATTGCTGGAATATATGCTGAAATCATAATCGTGATAAAAGAAATTACAACCGCAATTCCGATCGAGCCAAACGAAGCAATGAGCTGTAAATCCACATCAAACTGTGCTTCCGAAAGGATACGATTAACAAAGTATAAAGTAATGCCGATCCCTAAAAGTCCTGCTCCAACTCCCAAAGGAATACTAATTAAACTAATAATAATTCCTTCAAAAAATACTGAATTCCGCTTTTGTCGTTTTGTCGCCCCAATACTAGATAACATTCCTAAGTAACGTGATCGTTCTGATACTGAGATGGCAAATGCGTTATAAATCAAGGCAACAGAGCCAATCATGATAATGACAATGATAATCGCTATTAAGCCAAAAACAGTTGTCATTGCTCCTTCGTTCGGAGATACAACATATGCTTCGAGAAGGTTGTAATTAAATTCAATTTGATTTTGGTCTATGTTTTGATTCTTAGCAAACACTGGAATAGCATCAAAAAGCGAAGTTGAGATATCATTGCTTTTCACAAAGACGGTTACATTTTCCTCTGTGGCGAGAATGTCCTCATCAATATACGAAAGCATACTATATCCCGGTGCCCAAGAATAATCCCATAAAGGCTCTTCTATCGTACCGACAACTGTAAACGTATATTCTTCTGTATTTCTTAACTCTTCTTCCAATTCACCTTCGGCCACGGAAGCTGAAGTATTTTGATTTAGTGGGCCTTCCCCTGCCATTTCTTCAGATAATGAATAACGTTTTCCAACTTCTAAATGGATTGTATCTCCAATTTCCTTATCATAGCCTGACTGTAATAACACTTCAGATAGAACAACTTCGTTTGGTTTCTTAGGAAGTCTACCATCCTGTAATTTCACTTGAAATTGGTCCATTCCTGCTTTATTTAATTGATGCACATACACATATGGTTTACTACCTTCTCCTTCTAGTGGTGCAAACCCGAGTTCGTTCATAAGAGCAATAGATTCCGTTTTATCATGATCTTTCACTGCTTGATATTGTTCTTCATTTAAATCGTTATAGCTATAATGCCATTCTCCTGTATTTTCAATAGTTTGACGCTGATTTAAATCTAGAAAGGACAGACCTAACGTTGCAACTGCGGTAATCATAGCTACCGAGATAATTACTCCTATAATGGTTACAAGTGTTCGTCGTTTATTTTCTTTCAAATGCCTTATCGTTACTTTATTTACGATATTCACGGACGGATCACCTCATCCTTAGCAATCCTTCCATCTTCAATTGAGATAACACGATCTGCTTGTAGTGCAATTCGATCGTCATGTGTAATAACTACAAGTGTCTGGTTATAAGTTCGATTAAACATTTTCAATAAATCCACGATTTCCTTACTATTTTCACTATCTAAATTCCCTGTTGGTTCATCTGCTAAAATAATAGAAGGGTTACTAATTATTGCTCTTCCTATCGAAACACGTTGTTGTTGCCCTCCTGATAATTGATTAGGCAAGTACTCGATACGTTTTTGTAAACCTAAAATGTCTACAATCTCTTTAAAGTGTTTTTGATCCACTTTATGAGAATCTAATAGTAATGGCAATGTAATATTCTCTTCAACTGTTAGTATTGGTAGTAAATTATAGAATTGGTATATCAATCCAATTTGCCTTCTTCGAAAAATCGCCAATTGTGTTTCATTCAATTGATACATGTCCGTTCCATCTACGAATACCTTTCCTTCTGTAGGACGATCTACGCCTCCAAGTAAATGAAGTAACGTAGATTTACCAGAACCGGATGGACCAATAATTGCTACAAATTCTCCTTTGTCGACAGAGAATGATATATCATCTAGTGCTTTTACCGCAGTGTCACCTTTCCCATAAACTTTAGACAAGTTTTCTATTCTTAACATTTCCATGTGAATCTTCCTCCTCGTATTGCTTTATCTTTATCATACTTGTCCAAAATGACGGCTCAGTGACTAATTCAGTGACAATATTGTCACCTTCTAAATCAAATCACTTGTTTATATAATTTTATAGTAAACGTTGTTCCCCTTCCTTCTTCACTTACTACTTCAATATCGCCGTGTTGATTTGTAATAATACTATGCGCCATTGCTAATCCGATTCCTACGCTTCCATCTATGGCATTTCCACCTTTATAAAACCGCTTAAAAATATAAGGAATATCTTGTTTTGCAATTCCCTTCCCAGTATCCTGTATGATAATCTCTGTATAAAGTGCATTCTCTTTAAAGCTTATGGCGATACGTTCAGCCTCAGGTGTATGCTCAATCGCATTTTTCATAATATTAATCAACGCTTCTTTCGTCCAATTGTAATCCCCTAAAAAAGTAACTTCTCTATCACCTAGCTTTTGGAAACTGATGTCTTTTAGTTCCATCGGTATTTCCAAAGAAGCAATGACTTCATCAACTAGATTAGATACAATTACTCGTTCCTTCGCAAACTGAATGGTACCTGCGTCTATTTTTGATAACTTTAATAAAGAAGACACCAACCAGTCCATACGTTCAAGTTGTTTACGAATATTATGTGTGAACTCCAATCGTTTATCATCATCCATCGTCTCATCACTAAGTAATTCTGCCATTACCGTCATCGATGTAAGTGGAGTTTTTAGCTGATGAGAAATATCAGAGATAGCATCTGTTAATTTTTGTTTATCTTTTTTTAGGTCTTCACGTTGCTCAGATAGCATTAAGCTCATTTTATAAATATCATTTTTTAATATGCTCAGTTCTCCTTCCCGATTATCCCGTACATCAAGTGACATATTCCCAGCTGATATTTGTCGCAAATAATGAGAAAGTTTTTTAATTTGTTTATATCTCCAGTATGTCATCCATAAAAAAACAGTAATAATTAGAGAAGTCGATACAAAAACAAATACAGCAGCTACAGTCGAAATAAATGATATCGAAATCGTACTAATTATTAGAATGCCAATTGAGATAAACAAATATCTCTGAACCTCATTATTTCTTAACATGTGTATTTACCATCCTATATCCCATCCCTCGAACAGTCTCAATTACTGTAGGATGTTGTGCATCATTTTCAATCTTTTTTCTTAGGCGCTTAATATATACGGTTAATGTATTATCGTTCACAAAGTCACCAGCCACATCCCATATTAATTCAAGCAATTGTTTTCTAGACAAAACTTGTCCACGATGGTTAACGAAAATCATTAACAAACGATATTGTAAAGCTGTTAATAGTATTTCTTCTGTCCCTTTATATACTTTTCCTTCCAATGTATGAACGTTGATCGGGCCAATAGGAATAATGCTGGATGATTGGTCATTATTTATTTTACTTCTTTCATATCGCCGAAGTACTGTTTTTATTCGAGAGATTAATTCACGAATTCGAAAAGGCTTCGTTATATAATCATCAGCACCCATATCAAGCCCCATAACAACATTTACTTCATCATCCACTACCGTAAGAAAAATCACCGGGATATCTGCTTGTTGCTTCACCATTTCACAAAGTTCATAGCCGCTCCCATCAGGTAAGGACAAATCCAACAAGCACAATGATATATCATCTAAATCATTATTTATTTTCATCTGTGCCTCTTGAACTTTATGGCAAACCATCACATCATAGCCTTCTTGTTTTAACGAGTACTCTAATCCTGCCGCAATGGTCTTATCGTCTTCCACAATTAATATATTCATATTATATTCATCCACCTTTAAGGTTTTAGCATTTCTTTTATTCTACATTTTTTCTCTTTAATTATCATCCTCACTACAATCGATTGCTAACATTTATGAGTTACCATTTCCCCTTACTCTTCTGCACTCTGGACACTCAGCAATCAAGCCTGCAGACTAAAAAAAACTTACCTCCTAAGAGATAAGTTTTTTGCACTTAACCGCTATTTAAAAATCATATTTGTCATCTTTTTCTTCTCGAATTTTTTGAAATGCACGCGTTACATCTATGGAGTCTTCCACTAATCGTTCGATACGGAATTGTACATCGACATTAGTGATTTCTTTTTGATAAAAATCTTTTTCTTCAATAAATACATAGGTTTGTACAATTGTTGCTTTCATGTAACCAAGAATCGGTTTCAAATGTTGTTCTACCGTTAGAAAATGCTTGGTCGAACCTGCTGTCACAATTATACTTACAACTTTATCTTGGAAAGCTTGCACTGGTAAAAGGTCAAAGATATTTTTCAATGCACCAGGTATTGATGCTTGAAATATTGGGGTACCGATAATAATTATATCTGCTCCCATTAGCTCTTTCGCAACATATCCTGTATCACCTGTATAGTCCAAATAGTTTCTGCCATCACTAATTTGCACGTCATAGTCCGCTAAGTCAATGAGTGAAATATCTTCCTCTGGATATTTTTCTTTAAACTTATCTATCGTAAAACTCATTGCCGTTCTCGTTTTTGATCCAACTACCGACCCTGATAATCCTACTATCTTCACGACACGTCCTCCTATTTCTTCGCTGTATATTTTCGTACTTGAGGTAGTATCTCATTACCAATATATTCAATATTCCGCTCCAAGTTTTCAAATGGAACACCGCCGAAATCCATTTGGCCAATGTATCGTTGGTGACCAAACATTTCATGTTGATAAAGAATTTTCTCGACAATTTCTTGAGGACTACCAATATTCATTACATCTCTTGGGTCTGCCCCTTGAGCAAAATGTTGCTTCGGAAACCCTCTTCCGTTTGAAAGCTTCATTCCTTCGTTAATAAAAGGATACATTTCACGTTGAGCTTGCTGTGTTGTTTCCGCAGCATAAAAGAATCCTGCTGTAGCAATTGGAAGTTGTTCAGGATCATGTCCCCCACGACGTGCAGCTTCACGGTACGCATCTATGGATGTTTTAAAACTTTGTGCTGGTCCTCCAAGCATCGCTAAGAACATTGGCACGCCAGCATAACCAGCTTTAATGGCACTAGCGGGAGGTCCTCCGACAGCACGCCAAATAGGCATACTTCCTTCTTTCGGACGTGGAAGCACTTTAGCGTCTTTTAAAGGGGCACGAAACTCCCCTTCCCAGTTTACAACTTCATTTTCATTAAGCTGTAATAATAAATCCAGCTTCTCCTCATATAATTCTTCATAGTCACGTAAATCATAGCCTAATAACTCAAAAACTCCCACTCTAGATGCCCGTCCAGCAATAATCTCTGCACGTCCACCAGAAATAAGGTCTATCGTCGCAAAATCTTCATAGACTCTTACTGGATCTAATGTACTAATGATTGTAGAAGAACTAGCGATTTTTATTTTCTCTGTTGCCTGTGCAATGGCGCCCAGTACAACCGAGTGTGCTTGCGTAGCAAAATAATCTTGATGACTCTCACCGACACTAAAAAAATCTATCCCTGCTTGTTCTGCAAGTTGAGCAAGACGAATAATCTCATTTAATCGCTGTTCAGCAGAAATGCGCTTATTCGTGTTTGGATCTGTCATATGATCCCCTAATGTATATAAACCAAATTCTAATCCTTGGTTCGGATTAATACGATATTTCTCCATTACCAACACCTCTAATATTTTGAATTGTCGCTGTACCATATTTTCTATTAATGCTATTATGAATGATATAGTGTTATTTTAGAAGTACGCACCTAGAAGAAACATAGTTTCCTAAAAGATACTATTGTTATTTTGAAAGGGATGAGCAGATGAACATTGATGCAAATCATTGTAGTGTAGAAGATGCCCTAGGTATATTGGTCGGAAAATGGAAGCCAATTATTCTATTACATTTAATGGAAAAAGGAACCGTTCGTTTTAGTGATCTTAAACGTAGTATTCCAGGAATCACACAAAAAATGCTTACCAAACATCTACGAGAGTTAGAAAGTGAGGAGATCATTGATCGCGTCGTCTACCCTGAAGTTCCTCCTCGTGTAGAATATTCTATAAGTGAATATGGAAGAACCTTAGAAGATTTGCTTCATGCAATGCATGAATGGGGACAAGCTCACACTAAACGTAAACAACAGAAACTTCAAGAGAATTTAAAGACATAAACCTCCAATCCATGCATTCTTCTCATAGATATGGAGGTTTTTTTTATTTCTTTAATATCATTGATTGAAAACTTAGCTCTCGCTCTCCACCAATAATATTTTTAGGAATAATGTTGATATACTCTACTTTAAAGACTTTTTCTACAACATCTCTTATCTTTTCATCGGGGTAGAAAGAAAAAAATCTTTTTGGATTATACGTATCTTTTTCCCAAATCCCTTGAGAGTCTTTACCTCCATATACACCCATGTAAAATATACCGTCTGGCTTTAGGACTCGTTTAATTTCATGTAATGCCCGTGGTAAGTCTTCCTTCGTAATATGTAGTAAACAGTTTAATGACCACACTACATCAAAGATATCGTCTGGAAATTCCAAATCAAAGACACTCATTTCTTTTGCATGTAGCCCTTTGGCTATACAAAGCTTTACCATCTCTGGCGACAAATCCACGCTAGTTACCTCTAATCCTAGTTGTTGAAAATAAAGGCTGTCCTGACCTGTCCCAGCACCAACTTCAAGTAAATTTTTACTTTCTTTCTCCAATATAAAACGCTTGAAAACGTCTCTTTCCCGCTTTTTCCATTCACTAATATGGAGCTTATCTCTTTCCTCAGCCATTTTATTATAAGATTCTATCAAGTTATTTTCGATTCTCTTCAATACGATCACTCTCCCCCATATTTAGCTTTGTATAATACGTATCCCAGTTCCTTTTTCAGCTCTTTCTTTAGCATAGTTATTCATTTGTTGCGCTTTCGTGGAAACATGTGACACCGGAATAACTTCGTCGCCAATTATAATATCTGGATCAATTAAGCGTGGTTTCATTTTTATGTAGATATCGAAATTATCATCAACGGTTACCACTTGAATATCTTTATGAATAGACTTCAACATTTCTGTTATATCCTTATTTCCCGATCTCTTCAGTAACTCTAACACTTCGTTATCTCGCTTTAGAAAATCATCCTCAACAATCACTTTCTCATCCAACGCATCTCTTAATACTTTTGATAACTGATCATAGGCGTATATGTTTTTCGGATGCAAAAAATAATCTAACACCTCTTGATAGTATATTTGAACAAACCACTCTGCGACATTAATTGTACGCAAATGCATATAACCATCTATTATTGTAAGGTCTTCTAAAAATCGTTCGATATCTTGACACTCAACCTGTCTCGAACGATATAGATCTCGCAAGGTGTAATCCACACGATCTGCACATAAGTGAGGAGCATCTCGTTCGAGTATTCTCCATTGTTCAATATGGAAAAGAATCGTTTGGTAGTCGTATCCATAACTCTCTAATATAGTTGGAATAGTAGATTCTTCAATAAGTCTCTGAAATATTAACTCATGATAGTTTTCTTGTCTATTATCCATCACATGGTCGATGACGTGCGAAAAAGCAGTGTGTGATACATCATGGAGTAAAGCTGCGATTTGTTCTTCCAATGATCCCCCTAATTGTTTTACCAGTAGCATAACACCGAGAGAATGTTCAAACCTAGTAACATTCCATTTATCACTTACAAGTGCACTGGCACCACCTTGATAGACTCCTTTTAATCGTTGTATAGAATCGCTTTCTATTAGATCAACAAGTACTCCACCAATTTCAAACTCACCATATATCTCATCTACATACAACAAACAAATTACCCCCTGATTGAACTTACTCTAGCAATCCTTCTAAAAACTTGCGGTCTTCTGGAAATGTTAAATTTAGATCTCGTAACTCTTGTAAATTTATCCACCTAATATCATAGATTAATTCATCTGGATCCTGTATACGCATACTTCCGCCAATAATCTTAACTTCATAATATTTTACTTTTATAGATATATCTTTTTCTATTCTGTTTTTAGTTTTAATAGGGTGTGAACCAATTAATTCTCCAATATATCCCGTTTCTTCATTTAACTCACGTATACAACATTCCTCAAATGTTTCTCCACCTTCCACTCCGCCAGAAGGAATTGACCACGTTTTGATTTCTTTTGTCTTTCCTTGAAAAACCATTAAAACTTCTCTCTGATTATTTATACAAACTGCCGCTGCACCTATCCATTTGTTCAATTATATCCACTCCAAAATCTACTACTCTAGGAGTATTTATTGGTTTTTCATTCAAAATTATACAAATTTACCTATTTTTATTGTTCAATTATAAGATTACCGTTAAACTAATAATAACAGACAATTCTAATTAATATACAAAATAACAATTTTATAGATACGTGCAATGTGGGGGAGAACTATGAATAACATTGGGGACATTATTAAACTAGAACGGCTGAAGCAGCAAATTAAACAAACTCAATTAGCAAAAGGTATTTGTTCCACATCCTATTTAAGTAAAATTGAAAACAATACCACTACAGCAAGTGATGAGGTCATTAACCTTTTATTACAAAAATTGAATATTGAGCTTTCCGATCAGGAAAAAAATGAGGATGCATTTATTGAGGAAATACGCGCCATTTCTAAGCGAGCTCGAATTTATCGAGAATCCAAATTTATAGAAGAAAAATTAAATGAACTGCAATATATAAAGAATATTTACCGTAAAACGACATTTTTAGAATTGCAATTACTGATTTTACGATTAACACTTTTCTTTGAAGACAAAGAACGTAGTACTTTTTATCTAGAATACTTAGAACAAGAAAAAGACAACTTTACACCAAATCAAAAATTTTTATTTTTACAGTGCAAAGCGATTTTTCACCATACTTATGCAGATATTCATCAAGCCTTAAAGTGTTTTAAAGAGGCTTTAGTAGTATCAGATGATATAGTACTAGAAGGATGGGAGAGAGCTGATCATCACTACATGCTTGCCATTGCATATAATTCCTGTGACGAAGTAATTAATACAATAGAATACGGAAAACTTTCTTTAAAGTATTTTCAACGTGCCTTCATTATCAACCGGACCATTGACTGTTATCTGTTAATTGGAATTGCTTATAAGAAAGGAAATAATCTTAAAGAAGCACTCGATTCTTATGAGCTAGCTTTAAAAATGACAAATGAAACTCGAATGTTAGAGGATGTTGAACTCTTAAAAGGAGTAATTTATCAAAATCTAGGTTCATTGAGTTCTCATTTACAGCCAGAAAAGGTCATTCCATATTATAAAAAAAGCCTATCCTATAAACAAAAAGCAAACAACAAACTTGTTACCATTTTCTCTATCGTAATTGAATATGCAAAATATGAGAAATGGGATAAGGTTTCTTATTGGATAGATCAAGGATTTGCCTTAATAAAAGACGCACCGGAAGCTCACCCAAAATACACGTATCATTTGAAAGTGTATCAAGACCTTGCCAATTATCAATATATAACGGAAGAGGTAGGAGTTGCAGCAATTAATTACTTTGATGAAATTCAAGACCTGAGACATTGTTTAAAGTATTCCGGATGGCTTGCTAATGGATTCAAAACAAGAGGAAAGTATAAGCTTGCTTCTATATACTTTCAAATGTCTCAAGAATACCTATTAAAACGTATGAACATTGAATATATTGGCGATTTATAGATTGTACATAAAAAGAGTAAACATGTGAGTGGGGGGAAGCTTTTATGCTAATACCACATGTTTACTTTTTCTACTTTAATCTTATCATTGATAATATTAGATTTATAGACAATTAAGTTGGGAAACTCCCTTTCATTTTTCAAGATATTTTTCAATTTTGTTGGATGAGTTTCCTAGATGTTTTTCACACTTCACTGGTAGTAAAGTAGTTGTTTTTCAGTATTAAGTCCTTTTGTCACACTCTCTATTCTAATATGCTGCTTTACCCATACTTCTTGCTCCTATTCAACCATGTCAACTTAAATCAAACGTTTGCTCAAACCGTTTAGACTAATCTACGTTTTAAATACTCCATATGTTCATATGATAATGATAAGATTGAAAATGAATTCTTCTTAATTTGTTCTTGTATTCTGTTAGATTCCTCTCGTGCCAAATCATACATACCGTGATTAATTTCATTATTTAATAAGGCATCCTTTAGTTCATCTTCGTCTAACATAAACGTTTCTCCGGATGGCAAATGAACGATATCAAGATATAAATCATCAACGTATGGAATCCCCTCTTCCACCCCATTAGTCCACGCAATATCAATGTACCACTGCTTCACATTACCATTATCATCAAATGTTGTAGTAACAGCAAAATGTTTACAATCTGGAAATTGTTGTAACCACATATAGCCATCCTCAACAATGCTCAATTGTTCTCCTTGCTCATAATTAATAACCAACGGTTGGGCCACTTTTTTCATATGAATTAATGTTATATATCCTTTAAAGTCTTTTTCGTTTAAGTAGGCTTGAGCATATCTTCTCTCTAGAATCCTCTGCCAATTACCTCGATCACCATATTTTCTTTTCAATCTTGTTCTCCCCTTTATATATCATTATACTATTCATGTTATAAAATTCTGAATACCATCTGTAATTCATCATCTCACTTCAACTAAAAAAGACTACCAAGCTATTAAACTCGATAGTCCTCATATATATTTTATCGAAATAAATCTTTTAATTTTTCTAAGAACCCTTTATCTTCTTCAGTTTCCTCTTCCGTATTTTCTTGTTCTTCTTTTACAAGACTGTCCGTACTAATAACAAATTCAACCGAATCCGTTATTTCATCATTCTTATCGGAAATAAATGAAATTGGATCAAAATCCGATTTATCATATTGTGAAATCATAGAATCAATTTCTTCTTGCATTTCATCAGGTATTTCTGAGGTTGCATCATAAAGCTGTCCAGTACCATCTTCTAATTCACTAGCGCCATCAGCAATTTGGTCTGCACCGTCAGCAGATTCACCGATTCCATTATGAATATCACCATATGAATTAGCTAATTCATTAACACCATTTGTATATTCTATCAATCCATCATGAAATTGGCTGTAATTAGCAGACATTTCCTCTAAGCCAGACGTAAGTTCATTCAGCCCTTCATCAACATCCACTTGATTCATAGATTCTTCTAAACCGGCTCCTAAATCACGTAAATGACCTGATACTTCTCTTGTAGACTCACTAAAAGTAGTTAAGCTAGGTTCAATTGCACCGAACGCTTTTCCAACTGAATCAAACGTTCCTTTTACCGCCTGAGCTGCTTCGTATGTTTTTACCAATTCATCAACAACTTCTTGATCTGCACCACTTTGGTATAACTCCTCAATATCTGAGTCTGAAATTGAACTGTCAGGAATCTGGTTAATTGCATTCTTTAAAGCTTGATTTGCGTCACTGTAGTTGGAAGCTAATTGATCCATGCCATTAGCTAATTCTTCTAATCCATCGGACATTTCAGTTACAGCAGTCTCTAATTCTTCCAATTGCTCTAATCCACTTGCACCGCTTGCTTGCCCTATTTGGGATTGAATCGCAGATAATGCATCATTGATTTGAGACGAAGCATTTGTTAATTGACTGCTAGATTGGTTCAATTCATCCATACCATTTTTATATTGGGATGAGCCATTTTCTAGTTCTGACAATCCAGAAGCTAATCCAGTTATGCCATTATTTAATTCTCCTACGCCATCATCGATATCTCCAACAGCATCCGTTAGAGATTCAAACTCACTCGTTATTTCACCTGTATCTGGACTATCTATAGACATAGAAGATGGTAATGCAGAAATTTCTAAGCCATCTATTTCAAAATTATCTGTTTGTGCTTTAATGGAAAACGTTTCCTCTTCCTCAGGCATTACGGTGAACGCAATTTGCTTATTCTTACCTGCATTTGCTATGGTTGCATCCTGTGCCTCTATTTTTTGAAAGTGATCTGTATTCAATGGTAATGAAATTTGAAGCATATAGTTTTCAAAGAATGCAGATGTATCCATATCATTTTCTTGAACATCAATGATTATTTCAACTTCTCCAGGTTTACCAATCATCTCTTTAGGTTCCATTTCTTTACCATCTAGAAAATACGTGATATCAAAAGCCCAAGGTAACTCTTTAGCAATATTGCCTTGATAATAAAAAGTATCATTTTCTGCTATCATAGAAATCTTATTATCATTCTGTTCTACAGGTGACGTATCTGTTAGATTTTTCACACCTTGATAATTACCATAATCCTCAATCAAACCAGGCTTTGATAATTCAAAAGCATTAACAACATACATATCTTTCAAGCTTCCACCGGCTTGTAAATTTGCATAAATAACTTCATTTTTGCTAGAAATCTCTCCAGCTTCTGTATTTTCACTATCTATATTATTAGAATCAGAAGTATTCGCTTCTGCATTTGTAATCAATACAGGAAAGAAAAAGATTGCTAGTGTAAGCCATAACCATTTAATTATCTTCATGCTTTTCCTCCTTATAAACTCTCGTACCGAGTGTAGTCTTCCATATCAACTTATCTCCAATAACAAGTAATGCTGGTAATAATGTAATTACTAGAATAAAGGCTAATAACGCCCCTCTACCTAGCAATAGACCAATCGATCCTACAATCGGATTCGATGAAGTTAACCACAAAATAAATCCTACACTAGATAGTATCGATGCAGACACCGCTATCGAGAATAATTTATCATCAATCGTCTTTTTAATGGCAGGTAAGGCGGCCATATCTTTACGATTTTGTTTATACGTCTCGGTTAAAAGAATTGCATAATCTACCGTTGCAGCTAATTGTACCGTACTCACAATTAAATATCCTACAAATACGAGGGATGTATCTGTAAAATATGGTACTGATAAGTTAATCCATACAGCTGATTGTATAGTCAGCAATAATACAACAGGTATAGATATCGAACGGAAGCTGAATAACAAAACAATTGCTATAGTTACAATTGTAAGGATATTAACTAATTTGTTATCCGCCGTGACCGTTTCTTTCATATCATAGAGCGCAACACTTTCTCCAAGCGTTAATGCTTCATCTCCATAATAAGAGGAGGCTACATTTCGAACTTCTTCAACTAACGAAAATGGTACATCTCCTTCTGCACCAACGTCAGTATTAATAATAATTCTGCTGTAGTTTTCCGAAAGAAATTGTTCGGTTACATTTTCCTCTAAATAATCCTGTGGAATTGTACTTCCAACCATATTAGCGTAACCCACAACAGATGTTACATGGTCTATCGTATCAATTTCTTGTATCATTTCTTGTTCTTTTCCAATATCATTATTTGGCACTAATAGAACGACAGATGTTGATTCTCCAAAAATCTCTTCAATCTGATTTATATCAGAACCTAAGCGAGTGTTTTCTGGCTGCTCACCCATACCATAAGTGAATTCAGTACTACTTTGAGCAAGAAAACTCGGAACAATTACCAGTGCTATAAGAATAAATACCGGAATTCGTAATTTGATTAATTTCTTTCCTACACCTTTGAAACTTGGAATAAGTGATTTATGCTGTGTTTTATCAATCAAAGGATAGAATAATAATGTTAATGCTGGTAGAAACACCATGACACTAATGAAACTCAATAAAATACCTTTAACAAGACTTAATCCTAAATCAGCACCAATTCCAAAGTCCATAAACATTAGAGCTGTGAATCCAAAGAAAGTAGTTAAGGCACTAGCACTAACAACTGGGAAAGATTCTTTCATTGCCAGTTTCATAGCTTCTTCAGGCCTATTTCCCCTATTACGATAATCCTGGAAACTATGTAATAGGAATATGGCATAATCCAGTGAGACTGCTAGTTGTAAGATTGGCGCTACCGATTGAGTAATAAAAGAAACTTCACCTACAAAGATATTTGTACCTAGGTTAATCAGTACAGATACACCAATTGCAGTTAGGAAAAATACCGGTTCTAACCATGAATTTGTCGATAGAACAAGTATGATAACAATAATCGGGATTAGTAAAGCTGCAGCATACATTGTTTCACTACCAGCCATCTTCTGTTGTGTCGCTGTATTCGCTGCTTCACCAGAGATGGCATTTTCTTCACCGATTAGTTCGTAAATTTGATCGGTAGCTTCTACTTCTTTACCACTTTCTATCGTAACAGCCAAAAGTGCCTTATTATCCTTATAGTAATTCTCTACAGTATCAGTATCAGCCACTTCGATTGGTTCACGCAGGTCGACGACATCATCTAGCCATAACACCTCGGTGACACCATCAAGTGACTCTATTTCTTGCTTATAGTCTATTGCTTCTTGAATCGTGACATTCTCAATCATTACATTCGTATTAGTAACACCGCTTGAAAACTCTTCATCCATTACGTCTAATCCTACAGTTGATTCTGCATCCTCTGGTAAATAATCTTGCATATTATAATTAACATCTACAAATAAGAAAGCAACTGCTGAGATCACCATTAATACGAAGAACAGAATGACCACAGATTTTTTAAATCGAATAATTATATTTGACAATGTAATTTCCCCACATCTTGATGATTTAATGATTTTACATTAACATTATATATACATGATGTTAGTTACACAACAAACAGTTGTTTAACTTGTGTTACTTTAACAACACTTATCTGAAAAATGTTGGAAAACACAAAATGAAAGGGTTTTTATATGGAAAAGAAATTAGATCGAAGAAAAAAATATACTCGAATGGTATTAAAAAACAGTTTAATGGAACTTTTAAATGAGAAACCCATTTCTTCTATTACTATTAAAGAACTATGTTCTCAAGCGGATATCAATCGCTCCACTTTTTATAGCCATTTCACGGATCAATATGATTTACTTAATCATATTGAAGAAGAGATAATTGAAGAATTGGATCAAAGTTTACTGCAATATAATTATCAAAATAAAAAAGAAATGTTTGCAATGGCAAAATACTTACTGGACTATGTAGTTAATAGAAGTGAGCATTTCCGAATTCTTTTTAGTGAACATGGTAACAAGGGTTTTCAGCATAGAGTAATGGAAGCTGCCCAGTCGCATATCATGAGTTCATTAACTCATGACCATATAATATCCAATAAAACCCGTTCCAAGTATATTAGTCTATATGTGATTAGTGGTAGTATTAACGTCATTGAGCGTTGGCTAGAAGATGGAATGAAGGAGTCAACTGAAGAAATGACTAAAATAATTACAGAAGTCAGCAACAATGGTATGCTACATGCTAATTTATAGGATAACAAAAGAAGTTGAGACAAAGGTTTTTACACAAAAGTTAAACCCGTCTGAATAGATTTTGAAAACCCGCTTCAGAAATATACTGCGCTTATCTTAAGGCGGCTGGTGAGCCTTCAGACGCTTATGCACCGGGGTCTCGCCTATGCCTCTCTCCTATAGGACAAGGAAGACCTCGACAGCATTGCATCACACGCAGAAAATATTTTTTGATTTTCAAAGTATCTCCATATATTTTTTTCGCTTATTCTAAATATCATTTGTCTTTTAAACAAAACGTTATATTATGTCCTATCCTCTATCGTTCATTTTAAAAAGAACAGGCATCGGTTTTTACAGAAACAATCAGTTCAGTTTCAGCTCTTTATTTTTACGGGGACGCAGTCTTTCATTACTAATTTAAATAATAAATCACTTCTTTACTGTAGCTTCTCAATTATGAAAATGAGTTCAGTGAAATCGCTAAATGTTGGAAATTGGCTTTCGACTTCTTGATTTCTAATTTTCCATATGCTACGTAAACCTGCATTTTCCGCAGCTTTCACATCATTTTCATAATGATCACCTATAAATATTGCCTCTTCCGGTGATAGTTGTAACCGATTCAAAGCACGTTGAAATATCTTAGCGTTTGGTTTCTTTATTTTCTCTTTTTCAGATATAAGGATTAGGTCAAAAAATCGTTCTATTCGTAAAGCTTTAATGCTTGCCGACTGAAAATCCGTCAACCCGTTAGTTATAATCCCTAATTGATATCCAGATTGTTTCAAATTACTCAATGTATCAATTATATGGGAAAATGGTACGCAATATTGATGAAAATGATTCATGTAGTCTTCATAAAGTAAATCTCTAGCAAAAACAGGTAAGGAAAGTTCCTGAGTTAGCACATTATATACCTTCTCTTTGGGCTCATATCCTTGTTTATCCAATTCGATAAAACGATTGACATAATAATACTGACTAATATCAATAAATATATATTTCATACGACTATATTGGCTCTCGATAAATCGGATAATGGATTCATCTCGGTCTAATAATGTGTTATCCAAATCAAATAGGACCGCTTTTATCAAACTTGTTCACTTCCCTCTATTCCAAATAATGTGATACTTGAATCATATCCCTGTCAACAAAATTAGCAGAGACAGGTTCTAGTCCTATTTCCCGCGCCCAGATAGATAATTGACCAATGTGATGAATTTCATGAACAATGATATGGTATAAGATATCTTGTATGGATAGGCTTGTTTTTTCCCATTCTGGCTGAACTTGTTTGTTACTATCAAAAGTAGGATTGTCGACGAAGAAACTAGCTATTTCAAGCCGACATTCTTTTGATAAGGATTGTAATGACGCAATAGATGAATAGTCTTTATAGTTTATCGGAACATCTTGCTTCTCTTGAATGGCTCTGAGCCAACTATACTCCACTTCAATAATATGAAATAACGTATAATGAATACTATTTACTCCACCGACTCTTCTTTTAAACAACTCATCTTCAGGTAGAGTTTCACACCAATTAAGCCACTCGTCACGAACTTGCCAATTATACTCAAAGAACTTTAACAAATCTTTTCCTCCATTAACTGTAGGCCTTCACATACCATTCATGTATGTAATCCAACAGTTTCTCCTGTATATTTACGGATAAATTTTTTTGATTCAAAAAGAAATATGCTACTTTATAAAAATTGATAACATTCCACTTAAGTCGATAAGACCTATTACTTTGTTTATTTCCAGCTATCAACATTTCTACTTTTTGTTGATCCCATCGAGCCAATTTAAAATGATATTCTCTCCTGATTCTTTTTTTAATAATATTGGAAGTATATAAGAAAGTCTTACTTCTTCATCATCTATATAAGGATTTTCAACCATAATTGTTTAAGCAATCATCCCTTAATAACTAAATAAGATTATCCCGCAGTTCACTGTCCGTACTACCGATATAACGTAGCATATGGATTAATACATATTCTAAATCATTATCTTTTAATCTAATTTTTTCTTCATCATACAATTGTTTTAATTTAGTTTTAAAATCCTGTTCACTTAACACTACCGCACCCACCTATAAGTAATTAAATCGTCAGTTGAATTATTAAACGATACTTTATACTTCGCCACAGATGTATCCTCTACAAAACCATTTCGCAGTAATACCTTTTGCGATCCTTTATTTTCTATCGTAGTTTGAGCGCTTAAACTATGGATTGCTAAAGTATCAGCATTATCTAATAACATTTGTAGAGCTTTACTAGCAATTCCCTGTTTTATGTATAGTTTCCCAATTCGATAACCCAGAATTCCATGCCCACTTTCTCTATCGAATTCAGCAACATTGATACGCCCTAAAATATTTCCATGGTTATTCTTAATTAAGAAGTAAATTCCAATTCCAGCCTTTTGCTCTTTAATTAAATTTTCCATACGGTGCATAAAGCTATAATGGTCATAAAAGTCCTCTCCTCTTGAAGGGACAAACCTCTCAAAATAATCTTTATTTTCTTTTTCAAATGAAAGAAGTTCATATGCATCCTCTAACTTTAAAGGTTCTAGTAAAACATATTCCATTAGAATCATCCTTTAATTTATTCTCGTTCTTTTACTTTACCATGAAAAATCAGTATAATCGCCTAATTTTTCTATATTTTCTTTACATTATTCCGAAATTGTTGTATGATGAATGAAAATAATGTGGAGGAAGGTGATGTGTGATGAAAATGATAAATGTAAATTATCGTATTTTTCTTATGCACTTGCCTACCTATACGCCGGACGCCCATTAACATGTAATTGTTTATACATGTTTATTCTAGTGTTTTGTCTTATTCGGTTGGCGAGTGCCTATCCGAATTTTTTTATGTCAACAAAACACTAGGAGGAAATGAACTTGAACGAATTTCAACAAAAATATGCATATCGAGAAGAAATCAATTATAACGGACAAATGGATCTATTAGCTCGTGTAGTAACGGAACAAAAAGAACGATACATCTTACAGACGATAAATGGTTCCAAACCCGCAGTAATAAAAGGAAAATTGCGACATGAAGCTATCTCTAGAGAAGATTATCCAGCAGTTGGAGATTGGGTGACCTTACAAGAAAAAGACTCTAATGATATCGTAATTATTGATAAAGTGCTACCTAGATTTAGTAGTATTGTACGAAAGGTTGCTGGCTTGAAGACAGACGCACAAATCGTTGCTAGTAATGTTACAAAAGTATTTATTGTCATTAGTGCGGATGAAAAATTAAATGAACGGAAATTAGAACGTTATTTAACTGCTGTTTGGGAGAGCGGAGCCTCACCATGTATTATATTTTCGAAAGTAGACCTCGCCAGCGATATTGATACAAACATTGAACATGCTGACAGTATTGCTTTTGGTATTCCAATATTCAAATGGAATGCGACTACTGAAGAAGGCAAGGAAAACATTTTGGCCAATATTCACGAGGATGATTCTGTCGTCTTAATTGGAAGTTCAGGCGCTGGGAAATCTACACTTATTAATGCACTTTTGACGGAAAAAGTTCTAAAGACGGGATCTGTTAGAGAAGATGATAAACGCGGTAGGCATACCACTACACATCGAGAATTATTTATCTTACCAACTGGCGGGGTAATTATTGATACTCCCGGAATGCGAGAATTACAATTATGGACAGAAGATGGCGATACATTAAGCCATACTTTCTCAGATATTAATAATTTGATAGCTGAATGTAGATTTACAGACTGCAAACATGATACGGAGCCAAGCTGCGCAGTTAAAGAAGCTTTGCAAACGGGTGATCTTGATGAAGGGCGTTGGAATAGTTATCTTAAGTTACAACGTGAGTTAGCTTATATCGAACGAAAACAAAATGCAAAATTAGCTTCTGAAGAAAAAAAGAAGTGGAAGAAAATCAGCATGCAGCATAAAAAGAAAAGATAAAATGAAACTTTATTCCGTGGTGATGCCCCATTAAAGACGGGAAACCGTATAGCTATCCTAATAACTTAGGATTTGCTATACGGTTTTAATCCATTTGAAACAGGTATGACAACCGCTAGACATAATCTCTCTTAAAATTCGATTGGGCCAACCCCTTCTATAATTGCATAGGGTCTCGCCAACTTTCCTAGTGATGAGTGGGGTATATTTTTGTTACACTTTTCAAAAGCCTACTCCACATATTGCGCACAGGATTCTTCCTGAATCAAGTTCACTTTATCTATAAATTAATCTCTTCTCTCATCCCTAGTCTTAGTAACAGCTACTTAGTTCGCTCTTCTTATAGCTATTCTTTTGCTTGTGAGTAATATAACACCCACTACGATAATCATTGCTCCGAACATAACATAATTTAAGTTATTTGTAGCAGTTTGAGGCAGTTCTTCACCTTCTTGTAGTGCAGGTGCTTCACGGTGTTGCGTAGCTTGCTCATAATCATACGCCATAGCTAATAATTCTGCTTCACTCCATTGTTTACCGAAGAATGCTAATGCAAATGGTGATCCACTTTCATAGTAACCTGCAGGAACTGTCACAAGTGGTAACCCACTTATGTTAATTTCTGATACTGTTGTTGCTTCAATGCTTCCCTCTTCATCATGCAAAAGAGGTGTTTCTTGTGACATTTGAGGATAAACGAAACCGTCCAAATCGTTTTCCTCCATAACTTGATCTATTATTTCGATATACTTATTTCTAACCTCTTCAAATTCATTTTGGTCTGGTACTTCGTAAGGGTCTTTTAAATCCTCTTCAAAATTAATTCCGCGCTCTTCTTTAAAGTGATTCAGAGGGCCACCTTCCGCCCAAGGGACTTCTTCTACTTGATTAAATATTTCTGATATTGTGGGCATATTCCCGTCTAGGTCCATACGATCCAAATAGCTTTGCATATCACTTACTAGTGCATCGTATCCGATATTTCCTGACTCTTCCACAAACTCCTTAAATCCCGAATTAGCAAATGGGTCTTCGACAATCTCTGCTCCTTGTGCTTCTAACTCTTTGATTTCACGATCATACATCTCTTGAGTCTCTTTAGAAAGTTCTTCATCACGCCAACCGTCACCATAAACTCCTAGACGCTTTCCTTCTAAACTTGAAGCATCAAGACTGCTTGAGTAACCCTCTTCTGGAATAACCGCTTGCTCTGTATTTTCATCCTGGTCATTTTGCCCAGCAATCACATCCAACATCGCTGCAGCATCTTCCACTGTTCTAGCATGTGGACCTAATACATCCCTAGTATTAGCTGCTAAAGGTGTTGTACCAGCACTAGTAACCAAACCAAACGTCGGTTTCACCCCTACAATACCTTGAGCGGCTGCTGGATTTTGAATCGATCCACCAGTTTCTTCAGCAATACCTAGAACTGCGAAGTTACCAGAAATCGCTGTTGCTGTACCCGAACTACTTCCACCCGGTGCAAATTTAGGATTAACAGCGTTATAAGTATCTCCTGCCCAACTTGAACTAGCATTTGTTCCAGAAGCACTAAATGCAGGAATATTTGTCTTACCTAAAATAATAGCTCCAGCTTCTTTTAACTCCTGTACAATAGGTGCGTCCACCTCCGGCATAATTTCAACGCCCCCATTCGCTTTACTAAAACCTTCCCA
Source organism: Oceanobacillus kimchii X50 (assembly GCF_000340475.1). Classification (NCBI taxonomy): domain Bacteria; kingdom Bacillati; phylum Bacillota; class Bacilli; order Caryophanales; family Bacillaceae; genus Oceanobacillus; species Oceanobacillus kimchii. Next base: position 279,123 of record NZ_CM001792.1, on the reverse strand, counting down.
TCCAAAAGTGGAAGGAAAACCAGCTACATCTACTGCTTCTTTTATTACAATTGGTACCCCTGCAAGTTCGCCTTCAGCTTCCCCGCTCTGTATTCGTTGGTCCATTTCTTTTGCTTGTTCTAATGCATCTTCATTCATAAATGTGAATGCATTGTACGTATTCTCATATTGTTCAATTTTTTCTAGATATGCCGCTACTACTTCTTCTACTGTAAAATCACCATCTTGATAGCCCTGCTTTAACTCCTTAACAGTAATCTCTTCAAGGCTGAATTGTTCTTCTGCGAAAACAGTAGGAGTAAAGGCAACTCCTATCAGTAGTGTAAATGAAAGTACAAAGATCGCTACAGTGTTGTTCATCATTGCTTTAATTCTCATGGTTTCCGCCTCCTGTAAATCTATTTTGAAAGAATGATTCTACTAAAATCATATCTTTATCCAAATAGATATCTAGGAGTTTGTCAGATTTCCTTACATAAAATGGAAAAAATAAGCTAATAGAACGAATTCTTATTTTTACTCATGAGTTATAATACACAAAAAGAAGCTATCAAATAAATTTAGATAACTTCTTTCCTATGTCAATAATTGATACTGTTCTGTTAACTAAATACGTTTTGGCCTGAAACAGAAGATATCGCAATTATAAGAGGTTTTTCCATCTCTATTCCTCCCAAACCTAACATCAGATATCCCACTTTCCTCCAGATGGATAGGGACATGTTTTATAAGCTAATCGCGCTCTAAACTTTACAAAGCAACCACAATAACTGCAAGTGGTTTGATTGAGCAAGGCTGTACATTGATTACACTTGTCTAGTCTATGTTCAAATATTGCGTCATCAACTAAATCCTCTTCCAAAGCAAGCTGTTCTTTTACAAGTTCATCCACTTGAATTGAGGAAAAGTCAGTTTTCCTATTGCAGCCTTTACAACTCATAACCTATTATCCGATTATGAGTTGATAATGTATTTAATAGAAAGAGACCTGTACATCTCTCTCGCAACGTGTGCGCATTCTGTAGACTTTCTAGTACTAACTCTTTCTCTAATCCTAATTCTTCAACCGTTGAAGGTCCATGAACAAGTGATAACATCTCAGCTACTTCTTTTACTGAAGGTAGCTTATCTATTAGAGTCATTATCTCTGGCCAATGTTGCTTTAGTTGTTGTTCAAAAGTTGTTCCAATAAATGAATCGAAACTTTTTGTTGCCAATTCATTCTTATATTCATTGATAATAATCGTACTAGCGACCCCAACCTTTGCTCCATGTAATAGTTGTTTTTTATCTTTTTCTAATAAGGACATTTCCCAATAATGAGACAGATGATGTTCAGCTCCGGAAGCTGGTCGAGAATAATTCAATAATAGCATAACTAATCCAGATTCAATTAATGCTTTCATTAGGATTTCCAATCCATAACTGCTCCGGTCCGCGATTTCTTCACGGTGATCTACACAAAGTTGTAAAGAAGCTTTTGTAATATCTGCAGCCTGTTGATTATATGGTTCATTTGCTATCCATGCTGAAATCTTCCAATCTATCAGCGATGTATATTTTGCAATCATATCCCCAAATCCTGCTGCTGTAAGTTCTTTTGGAGAGTTTGCTAAAATGTTTGTATCTGCAAAAACTGCTATCGGTGAGGAAGTTTGAAGTGTTTTCTTCACTCCTTTCAAGATGACAGGTGCCCCTTTCGATGTGAATCCATCGACAGATGCAGCAGTCGGCACGGATATAAATGGCAGTTTCATATAGTAAGCACAAAAACGAGTAATATCATGAATAGTACCGGATCCAACAGCAATATACACATCCGTATACACTGATGTTTTTGTAAAAAGTTCCACCAACGTTTGTTCATCAGCAATAACTTGTTGATGTTCATTGTCTGTCAGAACCACTACATTGACTTCAATTCCTTCATTTATTACATTTGATTTAATTCTATTACCTGCAGCTTCATACGTATTGTTATCTACAACAATCGTAATATGTTGGAACTCTTTTTGTTTTAAATACTCCGTTATTTCCTTTATTACTCCTTGACCAAGAAAAATAGACGGTAATTCGACATGTTCCAAATTTAAATTTTGAGCAAGAATATTGATTTTTTCTAAGCTTACCATACTATCCCTCCAATAGTTTTAAATCGTTACATCTCATTCGTTTGTTCTTTATCCATCTTCTTAAAAACACGTAAGGAGAACCAAATCCACACTACTGCAATTAAACTAGAAAAGAACAAAAATAAAAATGCAGGAAATTGCAATGAAACATATACAACGGAAAATAAACTAATCATAATCAATAGAGAAACATGAATTTTTGAGATTCCGATAATAAAAGCAATCTTCAACAGTTTTAAAACAGAAGTATTATAGTGTGTTAACAGCGGAAAGGACCAAACAAATACGATAAAATAAAAAAGTATAATCAAATAAAATGAAAATGGTACTACTATTGGCAAATTCATTGGATAACTCTCTATGACTTTGAAATTTAAATATAGAACTATTCCTACCGTAAGTAGCACCCATCCTAATACATTTGATTTTTTAAACTCATCAACATATATTTGTTTGAATGTCTTCCAAATCGGAATATCGTCATTTCCTTGCAGCCATTTTCTAGCTATTCCTAAGGCAGCAATCGTCGCAGGGAATATACCCAAAACTATTAATCCAGCAATGGTATACCATAACCAGATTAGCTGGAGTAACGCTGCTTTAGAAATCCAAACAAAAATTCGATCGATTGAATGTATCAAACCACCAGAGTACATCATATATCTCCACCTTTGTCTTTAACCTTTTACTCCACCGGTCGTTAATCCTGCAATAAAATAACGTTGGAAGAAAATAAACAAAATTACAATTGGTATAATTGTTAAGACTGATCCAACAATAAGTACGTCATAATTATTTCCATATGGTGTAAGTAAAGTAGCTAATCCTAAAGGAAGCGTAAACATATCGTTAGATCTGAGTACCAATAACGGCCATAAAAAGTTATTCCAGCTTGATAAACCTTGCAGAATTGCCATTGCTGCTAAGGAAGGACCCATTAAAGGCAACATTATTTTAAAGAAAATGCCATATTCGGTGCTTCCGTCAATTCGAGCTGCATCCATTAACTGTACTGGTAATCCTAACGCATATTGTCTAAAGAAGAATACAGCAACTGGAGCCACCACCATTGGTAATATAACCGCAAAATAAGTATCAATTAATTGTGTATTTATCATAAGCTGATAGAGAGGTAGCATCAAAATTTCAAAAGGTATCATAAGTATTAATAAAACTAAGACAAAGAATAAATTTTTTCCTTTAAAATCATATACTGCTAATGCATATCCAACCATTGAAGAAAAGAATAATGAAAGAATGATGGTCAAAGCTGAGATAACCAAGCTATTTCCATACCATGCCCAATATTCGCCTGCTTGAGTAAATAAATAAGTATAATTATCGAGACTTAATTCACTCAAATTGATTTTAAAAGATATTCCTTGTCGCATTAATTCTGAAGATGGACGAAACGATGATATAATCAAACTAATAATTGGGAATAACGCTATAAGGGATATAATAGTAAAACTAATTGTGCCTATCCATGTAAGTATTGTATTCTTTCTTTTTTCTACCATTTTACTGATCCCCCTTCTTAAAGGCCCCTGTTGCAATCAAGTAAATCATACTTACAACAGCAATTATCAACATTAAAACTACTCCTATTGCCGCTCCGAACCCCATATCATTTTGACGGATTCCCTCTTGATAGATGTAACCAACAACCGATAGGCCTATATTTCCAGGCGAACCAGCTTCCCAAAATACAAAACTCTCTTCAAACATTCTAAATCCGTTAATAATCGTAATCGAACTAACAAAAATAATTATCGGTTTTAATTGCGGAACAGTAATAAATCGAAGTTTTTGCCATTTCGATGCACCGTCGATTTCAGCTGCTTCATATAACTCTCGTGGAATATTTTGTAAGGCGGCAAGAAAATATAAAATATTAACCCCTATCCAGCGCCAAGATGCTAAAATAACCATTAAGAAAATAGCCGACCAAGCTGTAAACCTCCAATTCATGGTCTCAAATCCAAGAAAATTAATAATTTGATTTGCCACAGCTGTATCCTGTTCACCAAACATTAACCGAAAAATCATACCGCCGACAATCGTCGATGTTAATGCAGGTATAAATAGAGAGGCACGGAAAAGAGTCTTAAACTTCACAAATTTTGAATCTAAAAACACTGCTAAAAACAATGGTAATACTGTTAGAATCAACACAGTAAATAATACATAAAGTGATGTATTAGAAAGTGCTTTGAAAAATACTGGATTGAACAATCGTTCATAATTAGAAAAACCAATAAATGTATTTTGTCCAGGGAGGATTTGCTGAAAACTCATTGTTATCCCTTGTATTGCTGGATATAACGTTAACACCAAGAAAGACAATATGAATGGCGAAACAAATAAATATGGTACAACTTTTCTCGAATTAATAAAATTGAGAAATTTATTGTTTGGCTTTTTTGGTTTTGGTGGTTTGCCTTTCTGAATAGATCCAGGTTTTTGATGCGAGAGTTCTTCAGAATTTGACATTGACTCCATTTTATTCCCTCCTATTTGAACCAATTTCATAATAAGATAATTTATATGAAATTCGAATGTGATGCTGTTTGATCTCCATTGCAGACGACGCTTTCCGAAGACACTGGGTTTTAGCTTACTTGTAAAAGAAGAACACAATTTCTGAGAGAATCTTCAAACTCCCTGTTCTGACCAGGAGTCGCCGCCTTCCATTCCAATCAAAATCAAGTTGTTCCTATATTCCGATCAATAATATATAACTACTAATTATTCTTTTTTTTAATAATAATTGGCAATTATGAAATTGACTCATTTTCAATTCAATTTCGTTATTCATGATTCTTTCTTAACCGAATAACATTCCATGATGCCGATGTACATTGAATTTGCAATTCTCCATCTTCTATAACAGATTCCCCTTGGTTATGAGGGACAACATTTGAACGATGAACGGTATTCGTCGCTTTTAAATCATTATTTTCAAGAACGATATGTTCTATTAACTCGTAACCTTGAAAGCTACGTATATCGACATCTAGTACTATATTTTCTTCTAGATGTTTATTCACAGCAAAAATAGTAAGCTCTTCCTTTTCTTCGTTATATACAACTGCGCTATCTATATAAGGGACATCTGCAAAGTCCTTACTATCATATTTAGGAGAATCTATTATTGAGTGTAAGGAGATACCTCTCCCAAACACAGAAACATGTTTGTATGGGTAAAAAATAGATTGTCTCCATGAAGAACCTTGATTGTCTGTCATAATAGGTGCAATAACATTTACGAGTTGAGCCATACATGCCATCTTCACTCTATCTGCATGTTTTAAAAGTGTAATCAACATACTTCCAACTAATAAAGCATCTTCAAAATTGTAAATATCTTCTAATAAAGGAGGAGCAACACTCCATGGTTCTACCTTTTGGTCTGCTTCATTGGAATGGTACCAAACATTCCATTCATCAAAACTCAACATGATTTTTTTCTTACTTCTTTTTTTCGCTTTGATATAATCACATGTAGATATAACTGTCTGAATAAAGTGGTCCATATCCATACTTTTTGCTAAATAGTTAGGGGTATCATCAGACTTGTTTCCATAGTATTGATGAAGCGAGATATAATCTACTTCGTCATAAGCTAAATCTAATACAGTTGCTTCATACTCAGGAAAAGTTGGCATATCCGTATTTGAGCTACCACAGGCAACTAATTCGATTGATGAATCTACAAGCTTCATTGCCTTACCTGTTTCTTGTGCAATTCTTCCATATTCAACTGCCGTTTTATGCCCTACTTGCCATGGCCCATCCATTTCATTTCCGAGACACCAAGTTTTTATATTATGCGGATTTTCGTAGCCATGTGATCTCCTTAAATCACTCCAGTAAGTTCCATGCGAATGGTTTGTATACTCAATTAAATTACGGGCTGCATCGATTCCTCTAGTACCAAGGTTAACTGCCATCATCACATCAGCATGTACTTTTTTTGACCAATCCATAAATTCATTTGTACCTACTTCATTTGTTTCAATTGTTCTCCAGGCTAATTCGAGTCGTCTAGGTCGGTCACTCGCATTACCAATTCCATCCTCCCAATGATAACCAGAAACCATATTTCCACCAGGATAGCGAACAATCGGAACTTGTAATTCTTTTACAAGATTAATAACATCTTTTCGAAATCCCTGCTCATCAGCTTCTGGATGATTAGGTTCGTAAATCCCACCGTATACCGCTCTACCAAGATGTTCGATAAATGAACCATAGATTCTTTTATCAATCACTCCAATTTTATAGTTTTTATCCAATAACATTTTCGCTTTCCATTGATTTACCATATGTCACTCTCCTCAATCCATATTTGTATACGGTTTCATTTGCAGTTATTAATTTGTACGTATAAGTTGCAATATGGTTATTATACATCATTTTTCTTATAATTCAATATTTTTGTTATTTTACATAAAAGAAGAGCAGGTATGACCATCCTACTCTTCTTAAGTTTATTCATTCATACTAGACTTAATCGTCTCGGAAGCTTGTTTAAGCGCTTCTTCCGGCGTTTGTGCTTGTTGCCTTAAAACATTCTCCGCCACGTTTGTATTATACTCCGTTACTACATCTGGAGTATATTCTGTAATATTTAATACATTGATCTCCTCTCGTACATCTAACAATACATCGAATATGTTATCCCCAAAATATTGATAATATTTATTATTTTCTCTCACCGCTTCGCTTTCCCATACATCCCATCTCGGAGGATCAAATCCAAGTACCGTCCAAAGATCTTGACTACCTTCCTCAGATAATTTTGTGTATGCTAAAAACTCTTTAGCAAGTTCTACCTCTTCGGTTTGGTTCGTAACTACAGTCCCAGTTCCCCCCATTCCAGCAGAACGATCTCCACCTTCTTCCCATGCAGGCATTGGTCTAATTGCAATCTTACCTTCCAATTCCGGCATATTATCAAGAAAACGTCCCATATACCAAATAGGAGCTAATATACTTGCTGATTTTCCTTCCGACATGTATCCGTAGAATTCTTCAGATTGGTTCATACCACCAGGAGTTAACTCTGCTATTTCATGTTCATAAATGACATCTTGTAAGAATTGTAATGTATCAATATGTGTCTGGCTATCCATGATTAGATTGCCGTTTTCATCAAACATATCCGTATCCTGTTGGGAAATCATTGGCCAGTAGTCCATTAACCAATCCGTTGTGCTGACATTCCACATAACTGAATCTGTATTCGCGACAACTTCTTTACCAGCATTTACAAAATCGTCCCAAGTTTTAATAGAATCAATATCTACACCAGCTTCATCCATAATTTCAGTATTGTAATACATCACTGTTGCTCCCACATGCGTTGGGATACCATAATACTCTCCATCTTTTGCATAAATTTCAAAACGTGAGTCTACCACTTGATTGATTATAGGTTCAACATACTCATTCATTGATTCTAATTGAGGTTCACCTTGTAAGTAATTTGCAAATCTACCAAGCTCAATATCAACAATATCTGGTGCGCCTTTTCCTGATTGTAAAGACAGTAAAAGATTATTATGCATTTGATCAAATGGATAAGCCTCTGCAACTAATTTAATAGGATTATCCGGATTTTCTTCATTCCATCTTTTAGCAGATTCTTCAAATAAATCGACATGTTGTGTCGCAAATGTCCAATAGGTTAATTCTGTAGCTCCTTCAATATCATCACCAATAACACTAGTTTCATCAGCCTGTGCTTCTTCATCACCGCCACCACCACATGCAACTAATAGGGTGGAAATAATTAATAAAATAAGTAAATAAAACTTTTTCATTTTAACCCTCCTTTTATTAAGCGCTTACAATTTATCTAATTAACTCTATCCCCCTTATTAAGAAAGATATACACCTTAAATGTACGTATGAATTCTAGTTAGACTGATAAGTTGTTTATTGTGTAAATATTAGCACTTTAACAAAAATTAGTCAATAACTTACTTGAATTATATTTACAACTTATACGCATAAGTAAAAAAGATGCCTTTATATAGGCATCTCTTCTTCTTGATTATTAATGGAAATCGTTGAATTTCTTATAATTAATTCTGGCTCATATACAATCGATTCATTTTTTCTTGTTAATGGTTTATTACCTTTTACCAAACTCAATATCATTTCAGCTGCTTTTGATCCCATCTCACTTAACGGATGAGCAATTGTAGTCAATTTCACTTCTGAAACTTTAGCTAAGAATGAATCGTCGTATCCTACGATCGACATATCATGGGGTACTGATATATTTCTTTCTCTAAGAACATCAAGTAATTTGATTGCAAGTTCATCATTATAACAAACAATTGCAGTAGGTCTTTCCTCCGTTGAATTATCTAGTAACCTACTTAGTTCTTTTAATGGTTTTGTTCCTTTTTCATTTGTAAAATACGTTATTATGTTTGTTGGGTCAATAGTTAAATTATTTTTTCTATGAGCTTTTAAATAACCTTTCATCCGTTTATTTCCTTGAATATCATCTGTTTTAAACAATCCAATGATATTCTTATGACCTAAGTTAATTAGGTGTTCGGTTTGTTTATAACCACCTGCTTCATCATCCATCGTAAGACTTAGTGGTTCCAGCTCATCATAATATGAATTAATCATAATATATGGTATTTGCGATTTCTCCAAACTTAAATAATAATTTATATTAGGATTGGATATCGAACTTCTAGTTGGTTCAATTATTACTCCGTCGAAATGTTGAGTTAGGATTTGTTGTAAAAATTGCTTCTCTTTTTCATGATCGTTATTCGTACTAAACAAGCTTACCTGATAACCTTGTTGACTAAGGACCGATTCAGCTCCTCTAATTATGGACGGGAAAATATAATCAGAAATATACGTTGTCATTATAGCAATGTTTTTTTGATTTACCACTGATGCTGAATTCATTATATTCTTGCGATCCGCACAAAAAGTACCTGCCCCTTGTTCTCTGTATAAATATCCTTGACTAACTAAATCTCCAATCGCAAGTCTAACCGTATGACGACTCACATTAAATTGCTTCATATATTCACTTTCTGAACTAATCTTTTGATTGGGTTTAAATGTACCGTCTAAGATTTTTGAAAGAATATATTCTTTTACCATACTATATTTTGTTTTCAATCAAACTCCCCCTTTCGCTCATCCAAAATAAAAGTTGTACTCTGATTGTTATTAACTATCAGAATACAACAAAAAACTTATACGTTCAAATTATAGTGGATAACTCATCATGTAACCACGTCTTCTTTTTTTATTTTTACGATAGCTTTAGCCTGTAACGTAGTATTTTCCAATCGCATACCCGGGGAAGCAAAATATGGGAAACCGTCCTTTCTCCATAATAATTGCTGTACACGAGCATGACGATTATGATCATAAAGTGGATTACCGTTTATTTCTTTATATGGTCTAGCATGATAAACAAGTACATCCCCTCCAAAATCATCTACAGTAAAACTATTATGACCTGGCCCAAATTCATGGTGATTCGATTCCATTACAGGATTTGACGATTTCATCCATGAATGAGGGTCTAATAGATCACTATTTTCATCGGCATAGAGTAATCCCATGCAATAACGGTCATCTGTTGCACTAGCGGAATACGATATGTAAACCCTTCCATTTTTACTTATAAAAGCTGGTCCTTCATTCACATAGAACCCTTGTTGTTCCCATTCATATTCCGGTGTCGCTATAAGTACTTGCTCTCCCTTTAGAGTCCAAGGATTATCCATTTTAGAAATATATAAGTTTGATATTGTATCTTCTTTAACTTTTTGCGCCCAAACGAGGTATCTTTCTCCTTGGTGCTCAAACGTTGTCGCATCTAATGAGAAACTTTGAAAACTCGTATTTACTTGACCCTTCTCCCCCCATCTTCCATCTAGTGGGTTTTTGTCAGTACACTCAATCACATACGGTCGTATAGCCCATATATCATCTCGGTCACCGGCTGCGAAGTGAATATACCAATGATTATCTATAAAATGAATTTCTGGTGCCCAAATATGTTCTGACATAATTCCTTTTTCATGTTTGTGCCAAATTTCTACTTCCTCCGCATCTGTAAGTCCTTGAATGGATTTCGATCTTCGCAATATGATACGATCGTATAATGGGTATGAAGCTGTAAAGTAGTAATACCCATCTACATGTTTGTATATATAGGGATCTGCTCGTTGTTCAATTAAAGGGTTGGGGTAATCATTTACATGTACTTCACCATAAACAACTGTTTCTCCTGTTTCTTTTAACTCTTTTTTGTTCAACTCTCCCCAAGAAACACCGATTTCTCCAACCACACTATCTTCTAATTCAACGGCTACTTTTCGTGGAAGAATGGATGATTTCACATCATTACTATCATTTATCTCCAATTCGACTGGGTTAATATTTTTAATTTTCATATTATTACCTCCTTATCGATATTATACATAGCCAAAGTTATTCGTACAAGTTAGATTTTTATTTATTCTCTTTATAATTTACACGAATACATGTAAAAAAGCTGAAAAAATTGTATTATCTCAGCGTTAATGAGAGCTTAAGAATTAAAGATAATGTAAGCGATAATCAATAAAATGCCAACAACAATAATTGTTGTCCAAAATGGAGTCTCAGCCAACGTATATTTATAATTGGTTGTAATGTTATCGGAGCTAGTACAATAACTACCATTTGTATTATTTTATCTATTTTTTCATGTTGTTCATTTAAATAGTTATACGAGAAAACCTTTCTTTTTTCCCTTTTAGTACCAACAAAAACCGTTATATCCAACCACATATTTCGCATACAACCAGTAGTTAACGATAAGCCAAAGACGAAGATAAAAATAAGGAGTTGTTTTTTCTGCATCTTTTCAACACCTATTTAAAAAAGAATATTCAGAAAAAAAGGAGTGGATAGGACAAAAGTATGTACACAAAAAATAAATCCGAATGAATGGGTTTTGAAAACCCGCTTCATAAATATACTCTGCTTATCAGAGGCGGCTGGTGAGCTTCACTCCTACTGGACAAGGAAGACCTCGATAGCATTGCATCACGCGCAGAAAATCGATTACGCTTAATTGTGATTATAATCCGTCTTTTGGCTGAAAAATTCTAGTTACGTCCTGAGCACCTTTCTCTGTACTACGTATTATACTAAAATAGGTATAAAATAAATTATTGGCTCCTCATATGGATGATTATCAATGATTATCTTTCGGACTTGTTCAATTTGATCCCGCATACAGCTAAACTCCATTTTACACTCTGTTCCATGAGTTATTTTCCCGTGCTCTCCCTCAAAAGGAGTAGCAAATTCCAGCGGTCTCCAAAACCCTTTTACCTTTGAATAGGAAATAATATGATCATAATTACCGACGGTTAAAAAACCATGGTCATTTAACTCATTCCTCATGGTTTCTACATATTCTTCTGGTAAGTATACCTCTACTTTTACATAGTCGACATTCATCTGTTTTTCTCCTTCTCATCCTAAAGGCAATTCATTTTCATGGTAATTCTTTCGTCATCTTAATAACATCTTCTTCAAAATCCATATGTTGATAAAACTGTCTCGCACGATTATTTGAAGCAAATACATCTAATGTTAACACAGATATATCCCGTTGCACGGCCCAATCTTCTGCATGCTTCATCAATCGTTTTGCAACACCTTTACCTTCTGCCCGTTCATCTACGACTAACGTGGCAACATATGCATATATCTTATCGGAGAAGAAGTCTTGTTTTTCTTTCATTTCGATAAAACCAATACATTCTCCTTCAACTTCAGCAATAAATATATTATCTTTATTATTCTCAAGACTTTTCAAAGCAAGTTGCTTTTGTTTTATCTCCATAACTTCCATATCTCTATACTGGGGGAAATCCACATTTGTTAATCGATTAGATAAACGTAAAAAACTCCCCTTATCTTTCTTCATATAACTTCTAATTCTCACAATAAATCCCTCACTTTAGCAATTTATAATACTTATATTATGACACAAAAATATCTAAGCTTACTAGTTGAGTCAATTTCATAATTGTCATCTGATTCAATTCTAAAAAAGTAAAACACCTCGAACAATGTGGAAATAATTCTAAAATATACTATAATGCTAGTGAAGGAGGAGGGAAAAACAATGAATTTAAATAATATTGCTATCTTCTGTGGTTCAAGTAATGGAGCCAACGAAAGCTATGTAAAAGCAGCTAATGACATGGGAAAGTTCTTGGCATTAACCAATCGAAAATTAATTTATGGCGGTGCAAAAGTAGGATGCATGGGAGAATTAGCAAATGCGTCTCTTACTTATCACGGTCACGTCATTGGGGTTATTCCTCAAAAACTGGTAGATGTTGAAATCGCTCATGAAGATATAAATGAATTACATACTGTTGCTGATATGCACGAACGAAAAGCGAAGATGGCAGAACTCGCAGATGGTTTTATTGCATTACCCGGAGGTGCTGGAACCCTCGAGGAATGGTTTGAAGTCTTTACATGGCTACAATTAGGTTACCACAAAAAGCCTTGTGGATTTCTAAATATAAATGGGTTTTATGATCCTTTAATAAGCATGTTGGAAAACACGGTCAAAGAGGGATTTATGAAAAAATCATACTTAGATTTAATTATTATCGACCCAAATCCTAAATCTTTAATAGAAAAAATGGAAGCTTTTGAAATGAACTCTATTTCAAAATGGTGACTATAAATCCCCTTCTAACGAAACCAAAGTCTTGAAGGGGTCTCTATTACCATATCCGGAACGGCCCTTAATCATCTGCTCTTCTGCTTGTCCAAAAGACTGGATATTCATCTGCGTAACTGTTAAATTATCATGTAATAACCCTTTATATCCTCAATTAAAAAAATTATTATTTTATAATGTCGTGGTTTTTAGTATAGTATCATCAATTAATTCTCCTGTTTATGTTCGTTTCTACAGAATCATTAGTACGCTGAACCGCTAAAAACCTACTAAATTATAATTCAGTTGGATTTCCTAACTCATGATAATCTCCTCATTTCATTTCTCCTATCTATTAAACTTCTCTTACTTGATTCCAGGGTATTAATAGAACTATTTAGCGCACTTATGTCTCCTTCAAGTTCCTTAATCTTAGTTTCAATCTGATCAATCTTCCTATGTAACTGATTATCTGTAATGTCCTTATAACTAGGAATGATGTCACTATCACGTAGCCCTTCAACAGTATCTGCATTATTCCCAAAAAAAGTAGACTTTGAACATTCTGGTTTCGTACATAATTGATTATTTCCACGAAAGTCCCCTCGTTTGGAATCAAGGCTATGCAATGTACGCTTTAATCGCTCTAAATATTCTTGCTTTGCTTGTAAGTCGTTATTATTTAAATAAATACGATGTTGTAGTCGGCTTAATTCTGCATTAATAGAAAATACATCCATTGTGTTACCACCTCTTTATACCCGATTTATTATTCTATATTGGTTTTATTTTCCTACTTATATGCATCATTATAATAAAACACCTTCTCCATTTGCAGGGTAAATAGTACTGTTTTTGTTATGAAAATATTGTCTAAAACAAGGCAGAACATACTTTTGTACCAGTTAAGACTTTAAGACTTCATTTCGATGGTATTACTGCCGACTCCATACAGATTAAAAATCCTGAATAAGCTCATACATACTTACTCAGGATTTTTAAAATGAATTCACTATTAAATTAATCATTCACAGTTATTAGATGATCCGTGTTATTATAATCTTTAATTACAAACACTTTATCAACGAAAGTGAGCTTATTAATACACGTATTGTTTAAATGTGTTTTCCCAGTTCCAATTTCTCCTTTAGAAATTACCGATAGAATCGCATTGATTAACGCTCCGTGAGCTACGATTACGATTTTTTTATTTGGAAATCGTTGACATACTTCTTGTATTCCCTTAATCCCCCGTTGTTTTACATCTTCCAATTTTTCCATATTCGGAATGTCTTTATCAGGAAAGAATCGTTCCCTATCCGCCAATGTCATTCCTTCCGCATCACCATAGGACCGTTCCTTAAATTCTTCCATTTCAATAATGGGTAAACCCCATTGTTCATTTAGAATTTCAGCTGTTACTTTGGCTCGTTGTAAAGGGCTGGCAATTAGAATCGATGGTTCAAATTCTTTCACTCCGTTAAAGCAAAGTTTTGCTTGCATTCTTCCCGTTTCATTTAGAGGAATGTCCGTTCTTCCTTGTACTCTTCCTTCCTTATTCCAATTCGTTTCCCCATGCCTAACTAAATATATTTCTGTCATAGAAAACCCTCTTTTCTTCATCTTCCATCTATCTAATTATTTTATCATTTGTTATACGTGAACGGCTATGAACTTATAATGCTTTCTCATAAATCACTTTACCATTTTTATTTATTCCAAGTAATTTCTCCCAATTACCATAACCAACATGATTATCTTCAATGAAAAACGCAAACATACCACTATCTTTTATCGGATAAGCTAATGTTTTTTCATCATTAAACTGTATTCGTATCTTTTTAATATCCGGATCATTGACAACGCCTACTAGGTAAATAGAGTACACATCATTATTTTCCATATATCCATCGTTTAAGTAGGTTATAGGGTCTTCATCTTCCCTTTTAATACTAAAAAAGGAATTTTCATATTTCCAAAGAAGTCCAAAATCTTTCTTTAATATTCCAACAGAGAATTGATCATCATATGTATTCAAGTAAAATACCCGATCATCAATAACCACTTTTTCAACTTTCTTCGATGGTCCGTAAAAGTTTAAATCTTGTTCTTCTTCAAAAGCAGCATCTGCAGAAAAATGATATTGTGTGTAATCAAACCACTTCATAATAAAGAAGCTCAACAATAAAATCACAACTCCCCACTCAAGCAAATACAATACCCCTTTTTGCTTTCCATGAAATAATCTCATTATAAAACTCCTCATCTATGTATCTCAATTTCCTTTTCAATCACCCGTCCATAATGTGGTATAAAATCAGAATATTAATATTAAAACAAATAACCCCTATTGTAAAGTGAATTTTAGGCATTTTTTTCCATGAAAAAAGGATTACACAAGTTAATCCTTTTACTTACTTATTTTATTAAGCTTTTCCCAAATATAATAACGTCCCTATCCACACGATCCAGTTTCGCAACGCTCGGTAGATGAGCCCATTGTTCAAACCCGAAGTGCTCAAATAATTTAATGCTTGGCTCATTATGCGCAAATATGAATCCCAATAATATTTCGATTCCATAAACAGGACTTTTTTCTATAATATAGCTTAATAATTTCTTTCCCAATCCTTTTCCTCTAAAGCGACTGTTCATATATATACTAACCTCTGCAGTATGATTATAAGCAGGTCGTCCGTAGAAGGACTCCAAACTAATCCACCCACAGATTTCTCCATTCAATTCTGCTACTAATAAAGGTCGTCTTTCAGATTCATGTTCACTAAACCAATGATATCTATCTTCTACGGTGACAGGTTCTGTATCCGCTGTTACCATTCTACTTGCGATCGTCGAATTATATATAGCAACTATTTCTGGTAAATCTTCTATAGTGGCGTTTCTAAATGTTAATTTTTCACTCATGCTGTGGACCTACCTTTGTTTAGTTTTTCTCTTGAAATAATGTATTGCAAAGTTCTATTTTCAAACGAATAATACAACTTAATTAAACGTTTGATTAATTTCTTTCTGATTGTAGAAAATGCTTTACTGCTCCAACTAAATTCGCATGTTGTTTAAAAGAACACGTATCTAGTATTGGTCGAACCGTTTCAAAATGCATATTTTCCGTTAAGGCGTCATACTCACGATATAACTCAGTTATGAAATTCTCTCTCGCGCTGATTCCCCCACCAAAAAGAATTATATCAGGATCATACATATGCTGGATATTATAAATTCCCACTGCAAGGTAATAAAAGAACTGTTTAATCGCACGTATACATTCAGGATCCCCGTTTGCAGCCATTTCAAAAATTTGCTCTCCAGTGAATATACTTTCGTACGGAACACTTTTTTGCCTAGCAACTTCTTTTCTTAATGAAGACATCGCGGCAACCTCACTCCAAGAATGCCATTGACCTTCATGCTTTAGCAGCATATAACCAAATTCACCAGCATGTAAATGCTTTCCTTGCTGAACAACTCCTTGATGAATAAAAGCCCCACCTATTCCAGTTCCTACAACAATAACAATAGCATTTTGTACTTCTTGCGCATTACCTTTCCAGCTTTCTGCTAGAGCAGCACAATTTGCATCATTTTCAATTGAAACTTTTTTATCAGTAGATTGCTGCATTAATTTTTTAATGTTTGGACCATGTATATATGGTATTGCACTCGTTCCGTGAATGACCCCTGAATGTGAAACTGCTCCAGGAGCACTAATAGCGATACCATCGATGGTTGGATTTTGATTTACCATTACTCTTGCTGCTTCTAATAATGCTGACAAGTCCTTTGGTGTTATTATCTTATATGTTTTACTTACATTACCCTTTTGATCAACCAATCCATATTTTGTATATGTTCCCCCTAAATCAATAGATAGAAAAGATTTTTCCATATATTTCTCACCTTCCCAATATAATAAGTGAGAATTCCATCAGCAGGACTTCTCCTATCAAAGAGCACAGAACGAGTGAAACGAATCAAAAATCGTTCTTTCTTTACCGGATTAGTGATCTATGTCCGTAGCAAGCAATTCAAGTGCCTACCTAAAATGCTCATTAGTCGCTATTTGCATGCATCTCTACGGGATAAGCGTACGTAACAAAACGTTCCGGTGCATTTCCTACGTAGTGGAATGGATAACACGTTGTTACGACTAGAACTTCTTCACCCATTTGTCTGATTACGGATGTGTCATCCTCTGGAACTATTTCTGTCTCTTTAATTTCATATGTGTACGATCCATAAGGTAAGTGGACAATATATTGATCCCCTATTTCTATTTGATCAAAATTACGAAATACAGTATCACGATGACCAGATAAGACGATTTGTTCTCCTTGACTAGGCAACATAGAATTATCTAAATGTCCCACTCCTCGATCTAAAGAATCTGGATCTGTCCCAGCTACAATCGGTAGTGTTTTTTCTAGTTTTGGAATTTCTAAAGTCCCAAATGCTTCTCCAGTTTCTGTTTGAAAATCTATTGGTTCCTTTTTATCAACTGATGCAGAACCTTCTGTTTCCCCTTCAGTTTCCGTTAGGCCTTGCTTTATACGTTCTTCTGCTTCAAGTAAAGCTTCATCTTGGGATTTTTCAGTCTGATATAAATGAAATCCAGCTACCGCAACCATGACTATTCCAACTATTAACAGCAGTCTACCAATGAGCTTCATCCGATCACCCTCTACAAAAGAATTCGTTAAAGACTGTATATTCTATATATTATAGGAAATGACCTTTGATCACAATATGTGTTTATCTCTTGATTAAATAAAATATTTACCTTCACCTTACATAAATATCTGCTTGTACAGCCCGCTCCTGCAGAATTTTTAAAAAGGTATCTTGATTGACAGGAGATAATTTTAATTCTCCCATAATCCCACTCGAATAATAGATAACAATTCCTTTTGTCGCCATCATTGCTCTTGTTCCAATTAAAAAGTTGGATGTCGCTTCTACTTTGGTTATTTGATTATACTGAATATGAAAACGGAATAAACCACTTTTAACAAAAAGGTGATCAGAACAAAAAATATAACGAAGATTAAAGTATGGCAACAAAATAAGTAATGTAGATAAAACAAATACACTAACAAGTATAATCAAAATTACCCAATTAAAAGGAAGAAGGATAAGCGGGAATATGCAAGCTACAAATAAAATGAGCGTCGCAATACATAAAACTAATTTGTAGCCTCCATCTACTTCTGATTTAAACTCTAAATCCTTCATTAAATTGTCCCCACCTTTTCGACGATTTACATAGTTCAATTACGGGTAATTATATATTATCCACAATAAAAAGCATATCCCTTAACTATCCTGAATAAGATAGGTAGGAACAGCGGATATTTGATACTATATCAGATATCCTTTTTTTGATTTATTACAAAACAATAAAAAGGAGGAGGAAGTAAATTGCTATCCACATTATTAGAAGCATTGTTTTATATATTCTTTTTAATAGGCTTGATTAGTTTAATTATATCTGGGCTGGTACTTGGAACATGGAAGACAGGACCCGATAACCGTGCCGATTATTATTCCCAATCAAAAGAACAACGTCATTATCGCACTAATTTTGGATTAAAGGCAGGAGGCATTGGTATCCTCTCTGCGTTAATAGCTGTATGTATTTATTTCGTTCAATGAAAATGCCTACAGGATATCCACATTCACATGATAAAAGTAACCTCAATCCTAAACTTACTTGCACTAAAACACACACCTCAGGTTCAAATAAATTTTTTTTAGAAACAGTTAAGCCATCAAAAGAGTAAGACAACTCCTTGATGGCTGTTCACTAATACACATCATGTTTTGTAAAGTTTCCACCTCGTACTTCAGCAACATCGTATACTGTCACAAAAGCCTTTGGATCAATTTCTTGGATAATTTCCTTCATTTTACTTTCTTCTAATCGATTGATTACACACGAGATTTCTCTATAAGATTCTTTTGAATAACTTCCCTGTACAGTTTTATACGTAGCTCCTCTTCCTAATCTTTCATAAATCGTTTTAACCATTTGTTCAGGCTCATCTGTGATAATATTGAAAGTTTTTGAACCACTTAGTCCTTCTTCTACAATATGAATCACCTTGGAAGCAATAAAATATGCTATGGCTGATAATATCGCTCCTTGTAATCCAAATACTGTAGAGACAATTATAAAAACAAACATATTTAAGAATAGAATAAGATCACTTGTACCGAATGGTAGTTTTCGAGATAACAATACCGCAAGCATATCAATACCATCTAATGCTCCGCCGTTGCGAAGTGCTAACCCCATTCCAAAACCAATGATAATACCACCGACCACCGTAATCAACAATGTATCTCCTTCAATAATGGTTGGGATATGATGCATTAAACTAGTGCTCACAGCTAATGAAACAATACCGATTATAGAATATACAGCAAAGCTCTTTCCGATTTGTTTATACCCTAAATAAACAAAAGGAATATTAAGTAATGCTATTAGTACACCTAATGGTAACCCTGTTAATTGTGAACCAACAATACTTAATCCGGTCACGCCCCCATCGGATACACTGTTTGGAATTAACACAGCTTCTAATCCATAAGCAGTGATAAACCCTCCAATAATAATCATCATTCCACGCACAATCATCATAGTCTTCCTTTGTTGCTTCTTTCTTACATTCATTACTCTTCCTCGATTCTTTTAATTTCTATAGATAATGTATAGACCTTATTATACGCTTCTGTTTTTATTCTTAAAGTTTTAAGGTAGCTAAAACTACTACAAAATCAAAAACCTCTATAAGAAAGAATCGCTCTTCTCATAGAGGTAATACTTTAAAAAATCTATTTATTACATTGCTGTTAAACCACCATCGATGACAAATTCAGAACCTGTAGAGTAGCTAGATTCATCAGATGCAAGGAAAAGTACCATGTTGGAAACTTCTTCTGGCTGTGCCATGCGTTGAGATGGTATTTGTTTCGCAAATTCTTTAATTTGTTCTATTGCATCGCCTTGCGTAACCATTGGAGTCTCGATTACACCAGGATGAACAGAGTTCACGCGAATTCCTAACCCGCCTAGTTGAACTGCAGCTGCTTTTGTAGCTCCACGTACAGCGAATTTAGAATCTGTATATCCTACTGCACCTGCTACAATTCCATTCATAGAGGAAATATTAACGATCGATCCGCTTCCTGATTTTTGCATAGAAGGAACTACTGCTTTCATTCCTAAAAATACGGATACTTGGTTAATATCAATAATTTTACGATATTGTTCCTCTGTCATCTCCATCAAAGGAACACTTAAACTAATTCCCGCATTATTTACTAATACATTTACAGGACCAAAAGCTTCTTCTGTCTCAGAAATAACCGTAGCCCAGTCTTCTGCATTTGTTACGTCTTGCTTTACAAATTTAACATTGTCTCCTAATTCATTTGCTAAAGCAATTCCACCCTCTTCATTTAAATCAGTGAACACTACTTTTGCTCCTTCTTTTGCAAAAAGCCTCACATGAGAAGCACCCATGCCTCTTGCTCCTCCTGTAATAATAGCCACCTTATTCACTAATCGCCCCATTGTAATTCCTCCATTCATTATGGAATGCTCTACCTATGAACATTTCCATAAAATATATAAATACACTATAATAGCAAATTCTATCATAATCACTTTAATTAGATAAATTAATGATAGATCAACTATCATTAATTAAATTGTATACGAATTCTGATATAATTGCAAAATAAATTTATTCCATGTATAAATTAAATATAGATTTATCATGAAGGAGATTGTTATGGACGCTTCCAATAAAACAGGATTGCGAGAAAAAAATAGAAACAAGCGCTATCAAAGTATCGTTCAAACTGCGGAACGATTATTTGCGGAATCAGGATTAGAAAATGTAAAAATGCAAAATATTGCAGATGAAGAAGGAATTGGAGTAGCAACATTATTTCGATACTTTCCACGGAAAGATAAACTTATCGTCGCCGTTGCAACATCCATCATGGAAGAAGAACTTTATCAGTTTCAATTAATTATCAATAACACCGAAAATGCATATAAAAAATTTGAAAAGGTATTTGATTTCCTAAGTCAAATTGTTACACATGCTTCTAAAAACTCTACAAAGTTTATTGATTCATTTGAAAACTACGTAGCTATTTCCAAAGAACCCTTAGAGGATATAGATTTGTACGATGCAGTTAGAGAAGAAATTTATATCTTAATGTCTACACTTATCCAAGAAGGTTCAAGAGATGGATCGATTCGTAATAATTTAAATATAAAAGAAACAATGATATCGTTCATAAATAACTTTGGTTTATTCGCTCGCAAATTGGCATTAATGAAAGCTGTTAACTACTATGATGTAGAAGTTGAGCCAAGGCGTCAGTTAGAAATTATGAAAGATCTTTATTTATCTCATATAAAAGCTTAATGTGAAACTATGCAGTGGGGAATTTTCTCCTACTGCTTGTTAATTTACAGACAGTCCAAATAAATTCACAGAATGGAGCTAGTAGAATCTTTTCAAGTAGAAAAGGCAATGCTTATTATTGAAATTGGATATGGTTAAAGAGATATAATAGCTTCTCTCGCCCCGTTTGGTAAGATGCGACATATTTACAAGATGGTCAATGGGAGATATCCTATGTAAACCCATTATAGAATCATTTTCCCGGAGGCTCCAACGATACAAACACATGTTAAAATTAATACGATTATGAACAAACCATCAGAGGTTCAATTTTTAAATTGCTTTGTGTTATGTGCAAACTAAATGGGGAACTAGAAATTCCCTAGAATCCAAATAAAAGCGAACATTATATTGGATTGAATAAAAGTTCGCTTCTATTTATATTCTTTTATCACAATTAATTAAGTATATACACAAGTTACTTTGCATTGAGACTAGTATATATTTAGCTGGCACAACATGTATTACGCTCTATTTCACTATCTGCTTTTGTGTAGAAGAATTCCCATTCGTTACCGTCAGGATCGGTCACCCAAAACTTATCTTGCACTGCATAACAACAAGTTGTATTCATTTCCTTACGAGCAAAAAAACCCTCTTTTTCTAATCTTTTTTTGTGCAATAAAATTTCTTCAGCTGTCTCTACTTGAAACCCAAAATGGTTGATCTGGTTTCCTCCTACGTCATCCTTCACATTAAGTGTGAAATTAAGGCCAGGTTGATCGAGTAAGAACTTAGCATAGTTAAACTTCGATTTTACTGGTGACACTCCAAAAACTTTTGAATAAAATTCTACAGATTCATTAAGGTTTGTTACGTTTACACCAACATGAACATACTTCATTAAAAATTCCCCCTCTAAATAGTTATATCAAAAAAAATTGATGTATTAGATAAAAAATAATAAAATCTTTTTCTCCTTATTTCCTAAAAATACAGCATAGTTCTTCTGATAACAGGTTATTTACTTCCTTATCATTTAAAACGTAATAATTCCATTTACCTTTTGTATCTTTAGTAATTAACCCTGCCTCTAATAATATCTTGAGATGATAAGAAAGTTTTGATTGAGAAACATCAAATACATCAGTTAAATCACATACACAGGTTCTTCCTCTTTGACAAAGTTCATACATTATTTCTAAGCGTTTTTGGTCAGCTAGTGCCTTGAATTTTTTTTCATACTCTAAAAATTGGTTCATTTAGATCAACCCCTCACATCAATTTTTCTTGATGTATTAATTATAAAATATTAAAATAAATCACACAAGAAATATATCAAATTTTTTTGATGAATCTTATCCGAATAAATTTATTAATATTTCTTTTAATCCCTCACAATATCATATAATTTTTCTGCGTTTTTTTCAGAAATTGAATAAACTGTATGCGTATCTTCGACTGTCATTACTGATCCAGAAGTTTCATACAACCACAAATACAATTCTTGTGTTTGATCATCATCGCTTATCAACTTCACATCGTAAATTGGATCTATCATATCTACTACTCCAGATTGTTTTACAGCACTATTAATAGCATCCTTAAAAAGTTTAACTTTTTCTTTGTCCCTTATTTCATTAAGAAAGTCATTACTAGCATAAGATCCAAAACCTTTGGATTTAGCTATTTGAATGCTTTGCACATCTCCCTTGATCAATCCATTCTCTAAAAAAGAGCAACTTATTAAAATAATAATAAATAACAAGCCCATATACAAATATATCTTTTTAATATTCACCTATACATTCTCCCTTCCAATCTGATTGTATTTAATTAGACGATTAATATATAAGAAAAGTTTCACTACTTTCTTTGTAAAGATAAATTAATGGCATTAAAAAAAGCATACCAACTATGAGTGTTGATATGCTTTCTCTATATTATAATTACTTCTGATATTTTTCTTTATATGACTTCGCATATTGATCTGCGGCATAGATAGCATCTGCCACATCATCTGCTGTTACTTTAAAAGCTTCGTGAATTGTTTCTTCATCAACTGTAGCTGCTTCGGCAACTTTCATAATATCTTCACGAGACGCATCTTTTAACTTGATGTCTTCTAGTGTTACTGGAAGTTCAAGACTTATATATAATTTTATATAACGTTCAATCTCTTCTTTAGAGCGCTCCTCTAAAGCCAATTGAACTAAGGTACCAAATGCAACTTTCTCACCGTGAGTTAAGTGATGGATGTCACCATCTAACGCAGTGAAACCATTATGAATTGCATGTGCTGCACCTAAGCCGCCACTTTCAAATCCAAGCCCACTTAATAATGTATTTGCTTCAACAACATTCTCTAGAGCAGGTGTTACAGCTTTCGCCTTCACAGATTCATATGCCAATTCCGCATATTTAAATAAGGTTTCTTCACATTTTTCCGCAATAGCTTGTGCTGCAATAGTCGTATATCCACCCGCCATTGTTTTACCTTTATTTTCGATTACACTACGTGCTTCCACCCAAGTTGCTAGAGCATCCGCAATACCTGAAGATAAGAAACGTTTAGGAGCTCCTGCTACGATTTTCGTATCTACAATTACTAAATCTGGGTTCTTATCGTAAAAACGATATCCCTCAAATACGCCTTCATTGGAATAAACTACAGAAAGCGCACTAGTTGGAGCATCAGTTGAAGCAGTTGTTGGCACAATAACAGTCTGACCTTTTACTTCATCAGAAACAGCTTTTGCCGTATCAAGCGTTTTACCGCCACCAACTCCAACAACTACAGTAGAATTAGATTCACCTGCAATCTTAGAAATCCGTTCCATTTCAGCTTTTGAAGCTTCTCCATTAAATACTACTTCCTCTACTTCAATACTTTCTTCTTTTAAATGCTTTACAACGTCATTTGCTGCTATTTCCCAGACAGTTTCATCTGCAATAACAATGGCTTGATTACCAATATCTTTCACATATTCACCAATTCGTTGGATGGCATTCTTTCCTTGTACATATTTTGCTGGACTTATAAAAATTCGTTCACTCAATTTGTACACTCCTTTATACCTATGTGTACTTATATATTCCCATGTTTTACAAATTTAAATCATTGAATCTAAATAAGCGTACATTTATTATTTTTATAATTTAAATGATTCATCAATCAAGTCAGAAACAATCATAGCTCCAACTTTATTACCTTCACCAGCAGCCATAATTAATTGGGAAGGAGTAGAGATTGTAGCATCTCCACTGGCATAAATACCAGGAATACTTGTTCTACCCAAACCATCCGTTTTAATTCCTCCATTATCTGACATCACACAACCTAAACTTTCTGCAAATGGAGAAGCTTGCTCTAAACCTACTGTAACAAGGCCACCTTCACGAAGAATTTCTTCACCACTGATAAATCTTATCTTCTGAAGCTGTCCATTGTTTCCTATAAGTTCATCTATCTCCTCTTCCAATACTTGAATGCCATTTTTAGCAAAAGAACGTTTCTGTTCTTCAGTTAATACTTGATTTCCGTTCGTACAGACGATAATATCTTTACTCCAATTAGATAACTTTTTACCCATTTGAAATGCTGCATTTTTATTGTCAGAAATGACTACTAAAGCTTGATTTCTCATTTCCCAGCCATCACAGAACGGACAACTAAATAAGCTGGAACCGTAGAACTTATCGAGTCCTTTCACTTTTGGAAAAACATCCTTAAGCCCCGTTGCTAGGAGAACTTTTTTTGTTTGATATAAATCCCCCTTCTCGGTAATTAATTGAAAATGATTCTTCTCCCTATGGATTTCATTCACACGTTGCATTTCCATACTAACCGTCGGATATTTTAATATATCCTGTTTCCCTAATTCTTTTAGTTCTGAAGGATGAATACCATCTCTCGTTAAAAAACTATGTGATTCATGGGTGACTTTATTTCTTGGATTATCATCATCGAAGACAACAGCTCTTTTTCCAGCTCTACCTAATACAAGTGCCGCACTTAACCCTGCAGGTCCTCCACCAATAACAATACTGTCTAACATTCATCATACACTCCTTATAACAAATATATTAAAGACTCATAATATCTATAATAGGTTTAAAAAAGAACACTCTCATTGAAGATTTTTTTGAGAGCGCATTAACTTTGCAATATCCATGATATATTTACGATCTAAGGATTCTTTCATTTTTTCCTCTGCTTCAATCATAGCATTCTCTATTAAACATTCTTCATTTCTAGAAAAGTCGTCATCATGATCTATAGAACAATAAAATAACACTGTTTGTCCTTCAATGGCATGAATAACGTCTAAAAACGTAATATTATCCCCTTTTCTCGCTAATCGATAACCACCTTTAGCACCTGGTGTGGATTCAATTAATCCTGCTTTCACTAGTTTGGTCAATATTTTGGATAGATACGTTGGAGACAACTTTTGTGTTTCCGCTAATCGTTCCACACCAATAGATGTTCCTTTTGGCTTATCCGCTAAATACACCATTGTGTGTAATGCATAATTTATCGCTTTAGAAAATTTCATGTTATTACCCTTTCTCAAATAACTATTATAGACCTTTATTATCTGTAATTGATTTTACAATGAGATTCTCTTATTTGCAAATGGAATATTTTTCATTGTGTGAACTTCATAATTATGATACATTTATATGATAAAAATTATTTAATAAGTTTATTTGAAGTACTAAATTCATTTCAATAACATATTGTAAGAATAAATGAAAAAGGACGTGACTTAATGAATCGATATTTAATAATTGCATTAATGATTCTTTTATTGCCGGTTTCTCAATTAACCGTCGGCTCACATAGTCACGTAAGTTTAGAAAAAGCAAACATTGTAGAACATCAGAACACACTTGATTTATCTTATTCTCAAAGCGGCTATAACGATAAGGTTATTTTTTTATCTATTTTTTCAGCTATCATTATAATTAATTTGATTCAACGACTTTCGAGTAATTTTCAAGTTTTATCTATTACTCGCAGAATTCAGTTCACTCCGATATTTTATCAGTCGAGTTATCTGGGTGAATCTCCTTTGACAAACATAAAGTAAAAGTTTTTCAAGGGAGGTAACAATCAATGATTATTCGTTATATCATTGTTGGATTCTTTTCATTAACAGCCTTGTCAGTCTTTACGTATCAAGGCGTAGAAGTATTCCATGCCGTAGCAGACATGTTACGATCAAAATCATAAGAACGAGCAGAATAAACATGTCACAATATCTTAAAAAAGGAAGTGCCTCCGACCGGCATTTCCTTTTTTTATGTACATGTTTAGAGAATAAATTCTTTTCCAAAATAAATCGTTACAATAGTTAAAGCAATAAGAACAATATTCTCAACTGCCCCTCCAGTTTTTGTCGTTATTGGCAAACGTACAGTTACCGAAGCAGGATATAAAAGCTTTATGCCATTTTTTGTACATGCGTCTAAAATCAAATGACTCGCCATTCCAATCACCACACCCATAATAATTGACTGATTATCGGTGATTAGTGTGAGAATATATCCTATTAGTACTAAAAATATCAAACTATGTGTAATGGTGCGATGTCCAAAAATTGCATTGATAATGTTTGATAAAATCGGAAAACGCCTTCCAATTTTACTTCCACCATGACAAATATCCGGTATGATGGAACCAATGGCACCTGAAATAATTAATGCAGTAGGATCATAATTTGAATAATAGGCATAGGCAGTCGTAGCTGCAATACCTCCCATTATATGTGTCTTTCCCGTCATTGTTTTCTCCTCAGATTTATAATTTATTTCTTATGCTGTGCAGTATAATGAGCTTGAATTACTTCCAGTAATTCAGGAGGACGCATATCAACAATAGAGAGCTTATCGATTTCCATCCACTCGGGTGTATATGACCCTCTACCTTCATTAAAAAATTCTGCTCCTTTTCCTGTTCCAAACTCACCATCGATGACTTGAGCAGCAAAATAATATTGTATACCATTATATGCTATTTCTGCAATACACTCTCCAATTGTCACCTGTAATCCTAACTCTTCATAAGCTTCTCTCTTCGCAGCTTCTTGGGGCGTTTCACCTTTTTCAATTCCTCCGCCTGGAAAAACATAATAAACTTTATTACCGAATTCTCTCTTGATGACTGCCACTTTATTGTTTACAGCTAATATAATCGACCCTCTATCTCTCAATAACCTTCCCCCCCCCACAATTATTTTTGAGCCTCAATGGTTACTAAAAGTATTGTAATTATGTTAAAATATAACTACCGAACGTTAGGTTTTATTTTGTGTATACAGAGGTGATATGTATGATGGAGTACATTGTATTAGCAGCTACAGCTTGGTTTATGGGTTTCTTCCCTTTATTCGAAATTTATTTAGCAATTCCAGTTAGTATGGGTTTAGGGTTAGATATGGTATCTTCTATTGTGTGGGCCTGGTTTGGTAATTTTTTTGCCATTCCTTTTATTGCATATAGTTATGATTGGTTAACGAAATTCGAGAGGATTCAAAGATATTTTCATAAGTTAACTCATTCGAAAACAAGCCAACGTTTAAATAAAGGTGGATTTATGATAGTACTTATAGGTACTCCATTATTCGGATCTTGGGCAATTGGAGTGGTTGGTAAAGTAATTGGAATGGATAAAAAACGCCTGTTTTTATCATCCGCAATAAGCATTGGTATTTATGGAATCTTAATAGGCGTCCTTACAAAACTTGGGATTGATTTATTTTCATAATCTCGCATCATTTTTTACCACATAGGTAATCGCCTTCGTTTTCATTAACACAGGCTTTCCTTGTCTTTCAATCGTATACTCGAGTGGTTTCACTACATGTTTCATAACTGACCAGCTTTGGTATGCTTCTTTTAATTTGTTTGTCATATCTGCTGTCCGTAAATTCACTTCCATCTGGGCCTCTAAATGAAGGCCTGTTTTTATATCTACTTCCTCAACTTCTGAATTAATAATTATGCAATTTATACCTTTCTGTTTCGTCCCCTCTGCCATCCCATGGAGAACGTAATCGAGTTCTGACTCTGTCCTAACATGTTCAAGACTGGAAACTGCAATAATAAAATCATATGTATTTGGTTTGATTTGAAAAGTGGCTATATCTTGTTTTACTACTTGAATTCGATCTTCAACCTGATAAATTTTACTATACTCTTTAAGTTTTTCTATTGCAGAATCTAGTAAATCAACACAAGTTATACAGCCTGTACGAATAGAAATTGCTTCGGCAATTGGTATGCTATTCCTTCCAACCCCCGCACCTAAGTCAAGCACCTCTAACGGCTCTACTCCTTTAAAATACGGGATAATATCCAGTACAGTTTGAACAGGTTTATATAGCCAAGACCCTTTTTCAAATAGAGCGAATTTTTCATAACAGTGATCATGATATAATTTCTCTTCAAGACGTATCTTGGCTATACGATCCATTCTATTCCTCCTCAACTTAGTTAGATTGAAACTCCCTACTACTCCATTAGAGATACGATCAACAATAACATGTTCTATTCCTTGTATTTGGAATACCTCTTCTGAACTATCGCCAGAAAGTAGTACATTCAGCTTTATCAGTAATATTAAAATTGATTAATTTTTCAATTAATGAATAATCAATCTCACTGGTCCAAGGTATACGAATGATTTCCTTCGTGTGGTCATAACCAGCCTGTACAATTTCATCTAAAAACTGATTTATTCCTGCCTGTTCTGGGGCAACGGCTAAATGCTTTTTAGAAACACTAAAACCAATAATATACGTATTATGATCGGTAAACATTGGCTGTTTCCATTTAATTTCTTGATTTAATTCAGGATATTTCTTTGTTATCCATTTTAGGATTTCCTCCGTTCTAGAACGATGGTTAGAATTTTCTATTGTCTCTAAAAATTCATCAAATGTATTCATAATCGAACCTCCTTGTTATCTAAATAATCTACTACATATATTTAATTGGATCCGTAGCACCAGCTTCTTCAAATCCTTGCAACCTCAATCTACAACTATCACATTCACCACATGCTTCTTCACCACCTAAGTAACAAGATGTAGTTAAATGATAAGGCACGTTTAATTCCATACCTAACTTGACTGTATCTCCTTTGGATAAATCAATCAGTGGTGCCTCAATCGTTATTGTAGGTTCTGCATTGGTCCCTTGAAATATGGTTTGTTGCATTGCTTCTATAAATTCTGGGCGACAGTCTGGATATCCACTGAAATCAACTGCAGATACACCTACATATATTTTTTCAGCACCTATCGCCTCTGCATAGGAAGCAGCAATTGATAGGAAAATTGTATTTCTTCCCGGAACATATGTATTCGGTACATCTTCACCAACGCCTTCTTGATTTACTTCCATTAATTGATCAGTCAAGGAACTGCCACCAATCTCTTTTAAAAATTCCAGTGAAAATACCTTATGCTCCGCTGCATCAAAATAGGAAGCTACCTTTTTAGCATTCTCAATCTCGCGATCATGCCGCTGACCATAGTGGAAAGTAATTGGATAGATATCATACCCTGCTTCTTTAGCTACTCCCATACATGTCGTACTATCTAATCCGCCACTTAAAATAACTATTGCCTTTTTACTATTCATTTTTTAACACTCCTATGTAATAAATTCCAACTTATTCTAAACTAGCATATTAGTGACTAGACGTGAAGGTTGGTTTTATTTTCTAATAGGATAGAGGCCTTCATTTTGATTTAAATACATAACTAACTTTCTCATAGCCCATCTTTTCTTCGTAAAAACGATGGGCTTGATGACGTTGGATTCCCGAAGAAAGGGCAACACTTTCGTATTCATTATCTGTTGCCCACGTATGTACATAGTTTAATAGATATTCACCATAGCCCTTCGAACGATTGATATTATCTGTAACCAAATCACACACCCATACAAATCTGCCATAATAGAGCGTGATCATTGGTTTGAATCCTACAACAGCTACAATTTCTTGCTGGTCATACAACGCATAAAGACGATAATTATCTTTTTCTACTGCTTCCGATATGAGGATAACATAAGATGCTTTATCGAGATGCGTTCGTAACTGCCTCATAATTGGAAAAGCTTCTAGCCATTGATCTTTTGTTGTTAACCTTGTAACTTTCATTTTGGACCCTCCATTAAAACATTCTTAACAATCGCCCACCCTGTATTGGAATTATTAATCACAATATCAAAGTCTTCGTGATATTTATGCATAAATAACTTGTATTGAACCCTTCTTTCTTTATGTGCAAATATAATGTATTCTTTATTCGCCCCTCTGTCCGCTACATCTCGGTGCATCCTTCTTATAAATTCGGTTTCATCATCCGTATATAAATATATTCTTAAATCAAAAATATTAGGTTCAATAAAAGCCACACTCATTCCTTCTACAATCGTTATCGGAACATTTGCGTAAATGTGTTTGCTTTCACTATATTGAGTTTCTAGTGTTAATAAATCGAGTCCATTCTGAATCATACGAATATCTCTAGTTAGGGAAACTAGATGGTGTGCCGACGGGTGAGATGCCGTCATCTTATAATGATGTAAATTACCTTTATATGTATATTCCATAATAGATTTTTTCCTAACTACCGAATCTATAATATATGGATCGGTATTTAGAATATTTACTTGCTCTTTTTGTAGAAGTGCTTTTAGTTTTGTAGCAAAAGTGGTTTTCCCTGAAGCACCATGTCCGGAAATTCCAATTATCAGCTTTCCATCTTGTTTTTTAATCCAATTAACAACAAGTGTAAGTAATTCATCCATCAAGTGACTTCTCCTTCCACCAAAGTGCTCTATTCTCTAAATCACTTACAAACTGTTTTTTCGCCTTACTATATTCAGAGGGTATATGTATACCTTTTCGCAATCTTTTCCTTAAAAGCACTATACTGTGCTGCTTCAGATGAATGTTGTAATAAGTAATCTCTCAATATTAAATGACGGTCTATCTGTGGATTGCCATATTGATATACATGTATATGATGAGATCTGTTAACTCCTCCCTTTCTAAACAACCTTCTCCCTTCAATTCCCCATTCACCAGCTATATCGTACCCTACACGGTCCATATAGGTATTATATGAATCAATTCGATAAATATCTTTTACGATACACATCATATCGACTACGGGTTTAGCAAGCATTCCAGGTATTGCAGTGCTACCAAAATGTTCAAAAGAAAGTATCTCTTTGCCAAATATACATCTGAGATTAGCTTGCTCTTCTTTATACATCGTTTTCCAATTAGGTGTATACGCTGTTAATCTCACTTTCAAGATGTATCCCTCCCACTTCGGTTTTGAATACTGTTAATCTGCTTTTGCTTTATTGCTTTCGTGAATATCCCTCATGCCCTCAAAAAAATCATATTCTTTTTGGCAAAATTCCTCTAACTGTTCGTTTCCTTTACCTAACTGTTCTAAATAATACCGAGATATCTCTACTCTTCTTGTAATTTCTTTTCTATCAACAGTAGTTGTTCCGTGTCCGGGAACATGATAGTAAATTGGATGCTCTTTAAAGATCCTTATTCCTTTGTCTACCGTACTAACATAGTCCCGATAACCACTAAAAATAAAAGGAAATTCTACGTCTGATAGATAATCCCCAGACAAAAAAATTCCATACGGCTCTATAACCGTAAATATTCCATCAGACGTATGTCCAGGCGATTTATAAAAATATAGTGTAACATTACCAATCTGTAATGTTTCTCCATCATTGACTACTTGATAATCCACGTTAGGATACGCCGGCGTATAATTTCGATATATATAATATTTTTGATCAAACTCTTCAATCTGCTTCTTAATTTCTTCCTTATGTTCATTGTTACTAAACTCTTCTGAAGCAACCACATAGGCTTCTGGAAAAGCACTAGCTCCAATAATATGGTCAAAGTCACTATGTGTATAAATGGTGTATAATTTTTTATTCCCGATATGTTGCGATATGTAGTTTCTAATTTCTTGCACTTCTTCTGGTAACCAATTCGGATCCGTCATAATAAGTGCTTCTTCCGTGTCAATAACGGCAGTCGTTGTCTTGTATAAGGCACTTTGAAAGACGGTAAGGTTCTTATCCTTGAATTGAATCATTTTAGCATTCCTTTCATTAACATATTCTAGACTCATAGGTTAGTTTTATATATCTTTTCGGAAACATATAATTCGATTCGCCTCTGTAAATCCTAGACGAAGATGCATAGCAAGACTTTGTTCATTACCCAGTTCGCAGTCACTTGCAAACTCTGAACATCCTTTTCTTTTTGCCCAACGCTCACATTCCTTCACCAATTCTCTTGCTATTCCTGACTTTCTATAACTTTCCAATACATACAGCCCTTCTAAATATCCAACTGGACTTGAATTTGTTCCTTCTACGTAATCAAACCTTATCTGACATTGCGCAAACCCAATTGCTTCATTGTTTTGATAAGCAAGTAAGACAGCAGCGTGGTCATCTTTAATAAGTAGTTCCATTTCTTTTTCAAATTCGTTAACAGTCTGACTCGGCCATAATTTACAAGCAAACACCGCTGCTATTCTAGCTTCATCTAATATTATTTCTTTAATCATATACTTTCCCTTTCTATTTTTCCTGACATGCTAGTATTTGAGATCGCTTTTCCATTAACCCAATCATCCAAGTAAAAGGATAATACGTGCTCACTTTTTGCCAAACAAGTAGTTATCTTGGAATCATGGAAGGAATAACAAAAAGTATGAAGTGTGCCGAAGTAATCATCATAGTTCTTAAAGAATAATGGAGAATGACTATCTTTAAATCGTTCAAACATTTGCTTCTCGGAAAATCCTTTTTTATTCAATTCCTGCATATGCATATTTCTCTTCATAGAAAACTCTATATACTTTCTATTTTTTTGATGCAAATCTTGGTTTTGAAAGTGATTTACACAAGTAAGGTAGCTTTTGTCTTCACGCATTACAACTTTATTTGGACTAGCTTCAACAACAGCTATATCACCAGACTTATCACCAATAGAAAAATTGTAGCAAGCGGCATGTGGAATTACTTTTAACAGATCAACCGCTTCACTAGTACTAGAACATGTATCCAACACCATTCGTATGGCCGTCCAAGCCGATATACCATTCTGAAACTCCTTAAAACTCACAAAATGAAGCCCCATTACTAGACCCTCACTATTCACCCCATCTAACCTCCCGAGAACTTGTTGCGAATAACCAGCAGATGCATAAGCAACTTCAGAGTCTACTAAGCTAAATATATGATCATATAATAGTGGAGAAAAGTCATAGTTTCGAACATAGAAATCATTTGTAATTGTTGCTGAGCACCCCATTGCATCCATTTTTGGAATATCATAGCCACTAAATATTGCTGCAGCCTCCTTATAGGAAATCTCTAATCCTTCTGATATCCCTTTCAATTCTTCTATAAGATGTGGCGCGTAAGTAGAAAACACGGATTCCATATTTGCTATATCTATCGTTGGTTTCATCTTTTCTTTATACACATCTACAATTTTGTTATTTTTGAGTTGTTCTCCAATTTGATAACCAATGTCAAATGAACTCCCCCTACATTGAAATATATCTACTTCATAAAATTCACTCATTATCCATCACGCCTTCCATGATTCCATTCCTCATTTTATAATTTTCAGATTATTTTTATTGTATCATAAATTATTCATAAATTTACTAATTTACCAGCAACTTAATGGTATAATCATGGCTTTGATTGGTTTTTTTGGAATGCAGTAAAATTAACCTTATACAATGTAATCTTACTGTTGCCATTAGGTGTGTATATCTCATTATTATGGAAAACCCTACGATTAGAGCATGTTGCACTTATTATTTTTCTTAGCAGTCTAACTATTGAAATTTCACAATTAGCATTGGGTTCACTTGGATTTGTAATCAGTAGAAGTTTTGATGTAGATAATCTGATATTAAATACCTTAGGAGAAGCAATTGGATATATCATTGCACAATATTTATTAAGTGTTTGTAAGAAAAAAACGCTCAAAGTTTCTTGAGCGTTTTTTCATAAATTCTATTTTGGTAAGGGAGCTTTATCAGAAATCAATCCTTCTCTAATCAGCTCTTGCCAAAACACCGCAGGAATGGTTTCTTGCATCGCGCTTAAATCTTCCTTGATACGACTCGGTCTTGTAGAGCCAGGAATTACTGCACTAACTGCAGGATGTGCGGTAGAGAACTGTAGCGCTGCTGCTTTTAGACTAATCCCATGTTTGTCGGCAATTTGTCTTAATTGCTGTGCTTGTTTTTTTACTTCTTCGGTCGCCGGTTGATAATCAAAATAATCTCCTCCAAGCAATGCTCCTGAATTATATGGTGCACCAACCACAAATTTTTTTCCTGTTTTTTCACCGAGAGACATCATACGCTCCAATGCACGATCATGCTGCATCAGTGTATATTGTGTTGCTGTCAGGGAAAGATCTGGATTTGCTTCTTCTAATTCCATGGCGACTTCAATTGGAATAGTTGTGTTAACACCAATCCCCCATGATTTGATTACTCCCTCATCACGCAGTCGATCCAGTACTTTAAATGCACCATTTCGTGCTTCTTCAAATTTTGTAATCCATTCATCACCTAAGAAATCTGGTGAAATGTCATGTACAAATATCATATCTAGATAATCTGTATTTAATCGTTTTAGACTATCTTCAATGGAACGTAAAGTCGCTTCCTCTGTATAATCTGTTAGAATCTTATTTTGACGCGCATCTTCAAACAATCCCGATTTTTCTTCCATTTCATCTTCTAAAATAATTCTGCCAACCTTTGAGCTTAAAAGATAATCGCTTCGTTTTTTATCAGACAATGCTTCTCCAAGACGAATTTCCGATAATCCCGCTCCATAAAAAGGTGCCGTATCAAAATATCGAATGCCTTGTTCCCACGCATTTCGGATAGTCTCTTGTGCTTCTTCTTCAGATACCTTTCGGAACATATTTCCTAACGGAGCAGTGCCTAAACCAATTTTTTTATTTAAAGCTTCATGTAGCTTCACTATTCATCACCCCTTAATATTTTTCGTCTTCTTTTGATTTTTTCCCTATAAAATAGAATAATTAAACATAAGAAATCGCGGATATTATATATCAAGATCCCATGAAACTTTTCATATGATTTAATCGTATTACATTATAAGAGGTGATGATAATGAAACAAGGTCAAGGTTGTATAAAGTGCGGTAGTAGAAATGCAGATCAAAAAGATGTATCAATGACTGGTTCAGGATTATCAAAAATGTTTGATGTCCAAAATAACCGTTTCACCGTAGTTTACTGCCAAGATTGCGGTTACTCTGAGTTCTATAATAAAGATAGCTCAACTGCTAGTAATGCATTTGATCTATTCTTCGGTGGTTAAATACATAAAAAAATAAAAAAACCGTCTGAGATTATACACTTTAATGTATAGGTCTCAGGCGGATATTTTAATTACTATTTTTCTATTTTCCCGTCTTTAATAACCGTTTTTATGTTTTCATTATTCGCTAGTAAGTTAATATCCTCTAATGGATTTCCATTAACAATAATAATATCTGCTAACTTTCCTTCTTCAACGGTCCCAACTTTATCTTCCCAACCAAGACACTCTGCAGCTGTCTTAGTAGAAGCTATAATAGCCTCCATTGGTGTCATCCCAGCTTCTGTCATTAAACCAAGTTCGCGTAAGTTTGTTCCATGCTTCATCACACCAGCATCGGTTCCCATTGCAATTTTCACACCAGCTTTATGCGCTTTAGCAATACTTGCTTTATGAAATTCAATAACTTCTTTTGATTTTTGTACTGCGGTATCAGGCATTCCCGTCTCTTTGGCTGTTTCAAGAACAGCAACTGGTGCTAGTAGTGTTGGAACGAGGTAAGTCCCTTTTTCTATCATCATGTCAATTGCCTCATCATCAAGAAATATTCCATGTTCAATCGAATGTACCCCAGCTCTTACTGCGTTTTTGATTCCTTCTGCTCCTTGAGCATGTGCCATTACTTTGACGCCTTTACGGAAGCGTCCTTCTTCTACGATCGTCTCTAGTTCCTCTTGCGAAAATTGAGTGAATTCTGGATGATCCGTAGCACTTAGAACGCCTCCAGTAGCATGCACTTTGATAACTTCTGCACCGGCACGTAACATTTCACGTGTTTTCTTGCGCACTTCTTCTACACCATCACATTTACCACTTGGCATCCCCGGATAATCCGATGGCAATAAATCGACTTCACGTCCGGAAACAGTATAACCATCTCCATGTCCACCGGTAATCGTAAGTGCATTGATACTTAACTGTAATCGAGGACCTGAAATTAAACCTTCTTCTACCGCTTTCTTCACACCAAGATCAGTACCAAGAGCGTCTCTTACAGTGGTAATTCCTGCTTTTAATGTGTTCTCTAAATATTTTGCTGCTTGATAATACATAAAAGAAAAAGGTGTCTCCAATCTTTCTGCAACTGGAGAAAACTCCATCATCATATGCACATGTGTATCAATCATCCCAGGAAGTATTGTTCCACCTTGGGCATCTACTACTTGTTCCTCACCACTGATAGAATAAGCCGTTTCTGATCCTACGTAAGCAATTTGATTATCCTTTACTACAACAATTACATCTTTCTCTGGTTCACCGCCATTTCCATCTATAAACAATCCGTTTTTTATTAATAAGCTTGTCATGATATCTTCCCCCAAATATTATAATGTTTCTACTAATATCCCTGCTATTACAACAGAAGCAACAGTTACTGTTGTAAATCCACCGATTAACATTGGTGTTAAAATTTCATCAAAAATAGTCTGTTCCTCTTCTTTATTCCGAGCAATACTTCTACTTACTTCTTCACAAAGTATATAGTCTGCAGGAAACCCAAATAGTGCCGTTAATGCGACAGGCATTCCTTTATATGGATGCCATTTGAGCAACTTAGATACAACATACCCACCAAGCGAAAGACCAAATGTACCAAGTAACAGCAACACAATAATACTAGGTAAATTGTTTAACACATCTTGTGGTCCAACATCCGCCATGGTTCCAATTACGACAAAGATAATTCCAATCATCGTTAAATTAAACGAATTGGCTTTCTCCAATGATTTATGCTGGAATATACCTAATTTCAAGCCACCAACACCAATTGCCAGACACCATAGACTGTAATGTATTGGTGTTAACTCTCCCAGCACAATACCGATAGATGCCCCAACAAATATAAAGAACAACTTTAATGTCGCACTTGATTTAATTGGACCATCTGGCTTCACTGTTTCTTGGGTAGCGCTTGCTTCATCTTGGTTTATCGGTACAAAAGTGCCGTTGTCGATTTTCTCTTGAATAGTAAATGCATACCTACGCAAGAAATACTGTGCTAAAGGCATACCTAGTACACCCTGAAAAGCGACAACTAATGCAGGAATTACAACTAAACTCGTTAAACCAATTTCTGCTAGTTTTTCTGAAGTAACAATAAGTGCAACAATACCTCCACTCAATGGTCCAACACCTGCTACAGCAGTAGGATAATCAAAGATTAGGCTCACGATAATTAATACGAGTGCCCCTGACACAACTAGTCCACCTAATGAAATAAGTACAGCTTTATACTGACTTTTTAAAAGTGAGAAAGGAATCATCGTCCCCATATGCAAAATTGCTGGTCCAACTAAGATAGCCCCTAGCGCTGCGAACTGTGAAGTTGCGAGCAAATCATTTGGAAAAATACCTGTCCATACACAAATGAGATATCCAACCATCGCAGTAAGCAACATTGGAACTCTTGCCCTTGTAATAATAGAGATATATTCTCCTAGAGCAATTAATGCAAAAATAAGTGTTGTAGCAACCAGTGGATTACTGATCATGAAATAGCCCTCCTTCTTTGATGATAATTAATTAATGATTCCGAAAATTCACTCTGTTGATAGGGCTACATCTATATAATAGTCCAAAGTCTGAAAATGTAGAGTGATTGCTAATTATTATAAACGCATAATTAGTCAAAAATCAACATATTTTTCAGAAAAAATCGAACAGTTTCGTTATTCCACTTATTCCCAACATTAATTTGATAGAACCCCATAACCAAAAAAGACTAGACTATTCCTTAAATTACATGAGTGACCATTTCTTCTTGCTTCCTCTGATTCTGGGCACTCATCTTCCTTATGAGTGACCATTTTCTACTTCTCCCTCCGATTATGGGCACTCATCTTCCTTATGAATGAAAACTTTTTCTACATCTCCTTACTTTGAGCACTTTCCATCTTTCCCAGTAGAAAACCCTCAAAGAATCTTCCGCCATATGGTTCTAGGATTCTATCGACAAATTCAATCATAGACTTCTTCTCATTATATTGATAGAAAGTATCCACGCTCCTTATCAATTCTTCAGTTAGAGTATCATCATGCCTCTGTAAAGCACGATACATTCCTTTCGAATCTCCAACCCATTGATTTTTTGTTCGTAATATAAATTCACAAACAAGATCCATGAGCTTATTTAATATAAATAATTCCTCTGGTCTATATTCACTACCGATAAAATCATCTAACACATCCGTTAAGAAATAGCGCTTTAAGTCAATCTCTTCTTTCGTCCACTTATCAGGTCCATTCGTTAAAATTTGGTTCGCTTCTACTTTAATCTTATCCATTATCCCATCCTCATTCTTGATAATTACTCCATTAGCTACCATATCCGGCAAAGATGGCCGAGCTCGCTTGCGGTCAGACTCAAAGAAAAACTTGTATGATTCACTATTATGTACAAATGCTTCCACTGGCCACCCAAAAGAATTAAATGAAGTTCGATAAGATGCTGGTAATTTTTTATCAAAAATAACGATATCTAGATCAGAAGTATTTGTTGCTTCCCCACGTACTACACTCCCTGCTAAAACCGCTCCAGTACAAGAGGGGAAATGTTGCTCTACTATTTTCCTAGCTGCTTCTCTTGCATTCATGCGATTTCTTATATCTTTCATTACATCTCCTCCTCAAATTAATAATTACCATTTAAAGGGAATATCCGATATACTATTGAATAAATACCTACATAAATTATCAAGGAGGGAAAACAGTGTTACGTATCATTATGATCATTCTCTTCGTGCCAATCTTTACATTAACCGGTTGTACTGAGGAAGAAGAAAAATCCGTAACAAAAAACCCAACTCCATATGAATTCCTCCAAAATGAAAACGCAGACATTTTTCTATTAGAAGATACTGTTTTTTCCAATGCAATAAACATTGAATGGGTTCAAGAAGAAGAATATACAATTGGCGAGGAAATAGGAGAGATTTCTTTCCAATCGAATGAAGCTAAAGATTTTGAAAACGGAACCGCTAATAAACTGCCTGTAGGAACGAAAATTTATGAAACCGATACGCAAGTATTTATTGCAATTGTAGAAAACAGAGAGATTCCATATCTACAGATGGTGGAAGGATAATGGAATTCGTTTCTACAGAATCATATTGAAATAGGAAAAGTTACGTTGTAAAAGGTTCTTCTCAACAGGAACTATCGGACTTATTTCATCTGCTTGGTCTCAGAGCTTCAAACCTGAAGTCCTAGGTATAAATGGTTGAAGCTCTTCTACTCTAGCGTAAAACAATGAATTATATTTAACTTTTCCAAGTCTATCTCTAGAAATTAATATTACTATAGATGCCATATCCGATATGGACTGACCTGTCTTTTCATACCGTTATCTAATTTTCTTCTTTTTCCCATCAGGTAGTTCCCCCTGTCTTCTCAACGTATGAAAGCATCATAAGATAGTTACTTCAACATTCGATTATCACAAAAATACCTGCTTGGTCAGGAATTCCCGCTAAGTCAGACTCCTTTAACATTAAAACATCTACAATACTTATACCATTAACATTTGGTATTAAATTTTCTCCCTCAAACTAATACTCACCTATAAACTCCAATGTTTTCTCAATTATATAAGCCTGGTCATTATCCAGCGTTGCCACGTGATAACTATCTTTTAATGGAATTATTTCTTTCACGTTAGATTCGATTTCTTTATATATGACCTCTGAATTATATGGTGGTACCACATGATCCACATCCGATACAAATATACATGTGGGGCACGTAACTTTATTTAAATCTAATCGTACTTGTTCCATCAGCCCTACAATCTCTCTAATCGATTGAACTGGTGTTTTTTCATATGCTAATTCCTGCACATTCAGCTTTTTTATATCTGATCCAATTGCATCAATAAAACGTGTATCTTTTATATCTGTTGCTGTTTCCATATCTGGCACTTCTATAGCGGCATTTATTAAGACAATTCCTTTTAATTCACTGTACTTCTCTGCCATGTATAGAGATAATGTTCCTCCCATTGACAAGCCGCACATGTAAATAGAGTCACAACGCTCTTGGAGCCACTGATATCCTTCTTCAATAGATTCAATCCAATCATGGAATGTCGTTTTCTCCATATCTTTATAATGGGTTCCATGTCCCTTCAATCTTGGGCTACATATAGTATATCCAGCATCCGCAAATGCTTCCCCAAGCGGTCGCATACTTTGTGTCGTACCGGTAAAACCATGAGAAACCAATACTCCTACACGATTCCCTTCAAAATAAAATGGCTCCGCTCCTTCTAATACGGCATATTGCTCTGGCATCTCTAGCCCTCCATTTTTGAATTTTAACAGAACTATAAGTCAGTAAAATCTTTCCCTATAATTCGATTTACGACTTTACTCATCATCATGAAAATAACCCAAAATGAAATAATTACAACTAAAACCCTCAATACTGTTCTTATACTTCCATCAGGGAAAAACTCGTCTACCAAGTAAACAAAGTAAAGAATAAGACCAGCCCCAATTAATATTCCTAAAACAAACGTCAGTGCAACTCCAAATATTTGCAACATCGTTAACTTCTTGAGCCGATCTTTATTAAGATATAACGCAATGAGAAAAACTAAAATAAATAAGATAACCATTTACATTCACCTTCTTGCAAACTATTCAACTCTCCGATATAGAAAAAATGCCACAACAAAAGAAATCAAAGGAAGGATGGTAAAAACTCTGAACTAATTCTCTGCACCAAGAAAATAAAATGCAGGAAATAAAAATACAATGACACTTCCAATTAAAAAAACAACTCCGGAAAAATTAAATATCCAAAAAAATTAAAACCACATCAATAAAAATTATCCAGTACTGAACACCTCCATCAGGTAAGACTAATTCCACTTAAATGTCTTAACAGTTAACCAATAAAAGATGACACTGATTCCAATAATAATAAGGACATCAGCAATAATAGGGATATTTCCTTCTACACCAAACAAAAATTGATGATAGATATCCGTTAAATAC
Organism: Oceanobacillus kimchii X50; assembly: GCF_000340475.1. Classification (NCBI taxonomy): domain Bacteria; kingdom Bacillati; phylum Bacillota; class Bacilli; order Caryophanales; family Bacillaceae; genus Oceanobacillus; species Oceanobacillus kimchii. The sequence continues at coordinate 237,360 of NZ_CM001792.1, read as the reverse complement.
GTAATTGGTATAAAATATGAAATGGTTTGAAATACATCTGGTAAAATATATAATGGCAGCATTGCACCACTTAACATGATAAGAGGGACCATCAAAAAACTTAAGACACCTGAAGCTAGTTCAACATGATTAAAAAGACCACCAAATAGAAACCCAAATATTAAAAACATACAAATACCCAATAATGAAATGACTAGAAAAAGCAAGAGATTACTCATATCAATCATATTTAAGAAAACACCTATTACAACAAATATTACTAATTGAATGCAGGCAAGTACCAACCGGACAATAACCTGCGACAAAACAAAAGTATTCTCCTTTAAAGGCGTAGTTCGAAATGTTTTTAATACCCCTTTTTGTCTCATTTCAATAATTGGTACAGATGTGCCTAAAAAGCCTATACTTGCAAATGCCATCATTAAAATACCAGGAAACATAAACTCGATCATCGTCATTTCCATTACTTCTGATGAAGGAATAACAAAACTCATTCCATAAAATAAGCCTAGGAAAAACAAAGGAAAGATCATTGAAAAGAACAAAATTTTTGGGTCACGAGTAATTTCTTTCAAGCCAACCACAACTAAATTTTGAATAATGGCCATTTCTTTCATAATCCTTAATCAATCTCCTTTCGTAAATCCGTTCCTGTAAGATTAAGGAATACATCTTCTAAACTATCAGATAAGTGCTTTTTATGTGCATTTATTATTTCTTCAGGAGTTCCAGTAACCAAAAACCTATTATTATGTAAAATAGAAATACGATCACATAACTTATGAGCCTCTTCCATATAGTGAGTAGTTAATAAGATTGTGCTTCCCAAATCTCTTACTTCTTTTAATACTTCCCAGATTAGTTGACGTATTTGAGGATCAATACCAGTTGTCGGTTCATCTAATATGATTAATGATGGATTACCAATCAAAGCTAATCCTACTAGTAATCGTTGCTTTTGACCAACAGATAGGTCTTTTATTTTCTTAGTTTCCAGTTGATTTAAAGCTAGTAAATCCATTAATTTTTCAACAGGGATGGATTCTTTATAAAAGCTTGTAAATAATTGGATCGTTTCATAAACCGTTTGTCTTGGCAATAGGTTTCCGACTTGGGGTTGTATACCAATATGTTGCATTATCTGTTTTTGGTTTTGTGGACCCTCAAGGTTCAAAAGCTTGACTTCTCCACTATCAAAAGGTAGAAATCCTGTTATACATTCAATAAATGTTGTTTTCCCTGCTCCATTTCGACCAATAATTCCATGTATCTCATTTTTTGAAATGGTTATATCTACATTATCTAAAACTACTTCACTCTGAAATCGCTTTGTTAGCCCCTTTATAACGACACTTGACTTTTCTTCAATATTTACAGAATGAGACATATCATCCCTCCAATAATCTATACTTTTCCTTAAAACGAGGACTCAATTCACTCCACACATCAAATTTATTGCCATCTGGATCATAAAACACGAAATTCCTTCCCGCATGACCTCTATCTTCTAGTTCACCTACACGAACATCATCTACCGCTAATTCAAGCCGGAGAAATTCTAGTGATTTTACTCCATCCACTTCAAACGTTATGGAAAAATGTTCTTCTCCAGCTAAATCTATAAAATTAGCATTTTGACCAGATGGAGATCTAACAAGAAAAATGCTTTGATTTGCCAGATCTAGAATACATTTATCATCATCTTGATAGTTCACCCGTGCACCTAACTTTTCCACGTACCAATTTGCAGAAAGTTCTATATCGCTTACCGGAATATATGTTGTTCCAATTCTCCAAAGCTTTTCATTCATCAATTTCACCCCTTCACACCATCTTCTTTATTCCAACTCCCTTGTAATTTCCTAAGGAAAATAATCTGACCAGTATGATAGGTTATATGAATAGTTAAATGGGCTATTACCTCTGCTTGCTCCTCCACTTTATTCATACCTGCATTTTGCAATTCCATTTTCCAGCTTTCAATTCCCTTTGTAATCCTTTCACGTACATCATCCCAAGTAAGTCCATCTCTATTCGAAAAAGTGGATTCAACTTTTTTCGTGTCTGTCGGTGCGTTCTTAAATCTGTTTAGATGTCGTTCATTATAAAAAATCAAATGATTTACTATTTCTCGAATGGAGTTTACTTCACTTGAAGGTTTCCAATCTGCCTCTTCTTCTGTCAGTCCTTCTATAGAATAAAATAATGATACAAACCATGTATTTTCCAAACAAGCGTCAATCTGAGCTAATAAAACTTCTTTCGTATTCATTGATTTCCTCCTTATTTTTTAATATTTATAATGTCTATGAATACATCTACCTAATTATTTCTACATAAATATGTGAATCCCTTTGTCTTTCCAATGAATAGCGATATTTTATTTTGATACAAAAGGATTGCCATCTACCCAAAATCGATAAGGATAATCCTTTGCCTCACCAGTATTTTCTATGCCAATTCGACTTCCGCTTTTCACTGATACGGGAGATTTTCCTTCAGATATAAATAAAGGAGGCTCTAGCATGTAGCGGCCATAATCCTCCATGTGTATCCCCATAGCTTGTGTTAATTTTCCTGGCCCACTGGTTAAGTTCTGAAACTTCTTCACTGGTCTCCGCATAAGCATTTCATCTATACCGGAAAAAGGTTCGACCGCTCGAATTAGCACGCTTTCAGGATCACCTTCCATACTACTAACCACATTAATCAGACGATGATTATGAATGAGATGCACATATGCATGCCCTGGTTTAGCATAGAGAATTTCTGTACGTTTTGTCCTTCGATTTCCATAACCGTGAGCTGCTCGGTCTGAATTTCCCAGATAAGCCTCTGTCTCAACAATAATACCTGAAGTTGTTCCTTCTTCCGTTTGTTTCACTAAAATACAACCTAATAGATTTTTCGCTAATTCAAGTGTTGGTACTTGGTAAAATGATTCAACTAATGGTTCGAAATTCTGCTGTTGCTCCATTATCTACACATCCTTTTTCATTTTCTTTCAGTGTACCCGTTCTCAGCAGTTCATAAATATAACCAATATTCTAACTATTTATGATATATTAAATTTAAAGATGTATTGGAGGTGTATCATGAAAACATTCTATTATTGATTATATGTTGTACTTTCCTCTTTCTTGTAGGATGTGTGGAAGAAACGATAACTATTGATAAACCAGTTCATTCAAGTGCTAAAGAAAATCAATTACTGGAACCACCACAATTATCAATCGATATTGGTAATAAAATAATCACAACCATTCAAGGAACATACAGTTGGGAATACGAAAATAAAGATGGGCCCATGACAAATACTACGGTAGATATAGACGGGCCATCTGAATTAGCAAAACAATTCGATTCACCTAATGTGACTACAAACTCTCAAGTTACATTAAACTTTGACATGGAACCTAGTAAATATGCTGTTAGAATCTGGGAGGATAATCAAGTGGTAAGTTCTTCTGATTCTATAGATTTAATGAATAAAGGAGAGATAATCTATGAAATTATAGGTTATTGGGATCAAGGAGAAGCATCTTATATATTCTCTCTCCATATCGACTAAAAGAAATTAAAAATTACCGATAAAGCCCATTTACCACATTTATTAAACGTTGCTTATTTTCAGAAGGGACCACCTCAAATAATCGTGCACCAGCGATAATTGGTCCCCATTGAAAAACTTCATCTTGAGTTATTTCTGAAGTTGAACAATACTGATTTACATAAAGATCCGCTAACTCTTGATTGGATCCAGATAGCAATAAATAAGTTCGGTAAACATCTGCCCGAATATCTCCAGCACTAGCATCAACCCAATCAATAATGATAGTTTCATCCTTTTTCTCATCTATTAACACATTAAACGGATGCAAATCACCATGACAAAGATATGCTGTATAATCGATTTTATTTAATTCCTTTAGTAAATCCCTCTTTTGTTTCTTATTTAATACAGCATTGTTCGTTATTTGGTATTCGAGCTTTTCACTCATCGATTCAATTAAATGGTCCTTGACTGCAATTTGATGGATATGTTGTTGGACTTTAACGCAAATCAACATAATCTCTTCGATAGTCTTTGTTTGTCCTAAAATATACTCACCAAGCGGAGTAGCATTCATATATTCCATAATAATCGCCTGTCGATTGTTTATTATAGTCACATCAAAAATTTTCGGTACATGTAACCCACATTTTTTAGCAAATTGCTGCTTGCTAGCCTCTTTTTCCGCTTCAACTCCAGGAAAATCTGGTTTGAATAGCTTTACAACCTTTTTATCATCCATAGCGTAAATATCTGCTGTATTCCCTTTTGCTATTAATTCACCTAGCTTCATTACTATTCACCAACTTGTTCAATCATTTATTACATCTGCTTTGCTCTATTTCGTCCTAACTGGTGATATCAAATACCTCAATGATGAATTATTGGTTGGTCGTATAAAAACCGGAGACATAGATTGTCCAAAATTCAACATTACCCTATCTTCTTCAATTTTCTTTAACGCCTCCAACATATATTTACCATCAAACGTTAGATTAATATTTGATTTTCCTTTGACTACTTCAATCTCTTGTCGTTCTTGAATTGTTCCATACTCTGTAGAATTGGATGATATATCTATGCACTTATCCAAAATTTGTAGATTCACATTGTTGTTCTCCCATTCAGTTGCAAAAACACATGCTCGATCAATTCCTTTAATCAAGCTATCTTTTGACATTGAAATTACCAAATTAGCATCTCTATTTAATAAGCTTTGCACATTTGGGTATGTGCCGTTAATTAATTTTGTATAAAGTGATACATTTTTATATTTGAATATAGCATGATTATTATATACGTATATAGATGTATTGTGTGCGGAATCAGAAGGAAGCGTATTTACAAAATAGGTTATCCCTACTGTAGGAACAATAAAGGATTCTTGATGATTACTAGATTCGATGTCTATCTCTTTTGTTGCTAGTCGATAAGAATTCGTTGCTATTAACTTTAGCTTTTTATTTTCGAGCAATATGTTTATCCCAGTTAATACTGGCTTTGTCTCATTAATAGAAACAGCAAAAGCAGTTTGCAGTATAGCTTTTTTTAACTCATTAGAAGAGATTGTTATTGGTTCAACGCTACCCCGTTGAGGTAATTGTGGAAATTCATCTGCTATCAGTCCATTAATAGTTGTTTGAATCGACCCGGACATAATTGAAACTTGATTACCTTGTAATTTCATATGCACTTCATTTTCACATTTTTTTAAAATAGCAACTACTATTTTCGCAGGTAATACAACCGTTCCTGTATTAATAATATCAACTACGTGTTGATGCTTATTTCCTGTAGTTATTGGAATGGTGTTCGTTAAAAACATATCTGAATTAGCTCCAGTAACTATTATCTTTTCATTTGTTACTTCTAATTTTATTCCTGTTAATACGGTTATTGTGGTATTTGAGGAAACAGCTTTATTCACTATAGATAGTGCTTTATAAAAAACTTCTTTATTCAATCGAAATTCCAATTTTCAGCAACCCTTTCATCAGTTCATTAACTCCTTTAATACAATTGAGAAACGACCTTGCCTACTGCTTTTTCGATAACATCTGGTCTATCCAAATGGACATTGTGACTCGCGTTTTCTGCGATGATTAGTTCGCTGTGACAACTTAACGAAAGCTGATCAATAATTAGTTGATGCCAGGTATTTTCAAACAACTCCAGTTCTGACTTTGGGGACCCGTCATTTATACCAGTCTGGATATTGAATTGTTTGTCCCGTCCTATAACAATCAACGGTGTGTTTTTTGGATTATGCAAGTGTTTTATGTGCTCCGCATCATATTTCCAATTTCTTATTTCGGATGCCATGGCTTTATATAGAAGTGGATTTAGAGAAAATGTTAAAATGTTTCGTTGAATTTCAGTTGGTAATTGTTTTTCTTTTTCAGTTAAACTTGGTTGTAACTCATGAAATATTTCATCCTCACTCATAGTAGAATATTCCATACATTTTTGTATCCAAATTTCATCTGTAGAATCCTTATTCAAAAGAGGTAGATCAAGCTCATCTAACTCATGTAAGTCAACAGATGTAGAATCTACTAGTATTAATCCACCTACTAAATATGGATACTTTTTTAGAAAATGTTGGGCACACAAACCTCCATATGAATGGCCAACAAGGATTATTGGTTCTTTAAAATCCAAGCATTCTATAAGATTAAATAATTCTTGAACTGCTTTTCTAGTATTTCGATTATCATCCTGCAACTGACTTCTTCCTAGTCCTGGTCTATGATACATTAGCACCCTATTTGTTTTACAAAGCGATTCACTAACACTGTGCCATTCGTAAAAAGAACAACCCATGCCAGTTAAAATGACAACTGGTGCTCCAGTTGATCCTTTCAAACTAATTTCAACACCTTTAAGAAAAGTAATATGATCACCACCAAGTTTCCGTTTTCTTAGTTAATTTTCTCTACTTGATAGTAGATTTCCTTCTCGAAATTTTGAAGGGCCAGCTTACTTCACTATCCCAATCACGAAACCGTCATAACCTTTGGAACCAACTGTTTGAATAGCAGTAGATTCAATACGTTCTTCGTTTTCAAGCATATTCATAAATTCTCTTAGCCCTTGGATACGTTCATCTTCACTTTTTTGATCAATTACTTCTCCATTTCGCACAACATTATCTGCAATAAGGAGCGCCCCTTCATTCGCTAACCGTAAAGCCCATTCTAAATACTTGGGATTATTTTGTTTATCGGCATCAATAAAAATAACATCAAAAGACTCGCCTGCATTTTCTAAGGTTGGAAGAGTATCAATTGCATTTCCAACAAGCACTTGTACCGTTTGTTTGAATCCTGCGTTCTCTATATTTTTCCTTGCTATTTCCGCATGGGTTTGATTTGCTTCTAAAGTTACTACTTTACCATTCTGAGTTACTCCTTTGGCAAACCATATTGAACTGTAACCACCCAATGTTCCAATCTCTAACACTTGTCTCGCGGACTTCATTTTTGTTAATAGGTATAATAACTTCCCTTGTAAAGGTGCCACATCAATTTGTGGTAATCCTGCTGCTTGATTATTCTCTAATATTTGATTTAATATTTTGTCTTCAGGTAAAAGCTTTTCCTCAAAGTACTCGTCTACATTATTCCATAATGAATGATTTTTCATAAAGTTCTCTCCTCTCTGTATACTATTATATACTAATAAACAATTAAACTATGAATATCTCTCCATATAGATTCTCTCCTTAAAACCTTTTAAAGAAGAAAACCGTTCTTTCTTCCGCTTTGTTTCTATAAATCCTAACTTAGAATACATTTTGCGAGCTGCTACATTGGTATCTACTACTTCTAACATATAGTGTTGATGTGGAGCGTGCACTAACATATCGTTAAATAAAGCCGTAGATACACCTTTTCCCCTTGATTTTTCCTTAGTTGCAACACATTCAATATAGCCAGCTTCATTTCCAAAAAGAAGCTTACTATTAAATTCATCTTTCATAAAGCGGTATGCTATACGACCTTTCCAGGATCCAAAATGTTCTTTGAGTACTTCTTGCTTTATTGTTATTGCTCGTTGTTTATTATTTGAACAGGCTAGAATTCCTACAATTTCATTATCTAAAATTCCAATATAAAATACTTCTGGACAAATCATTTGTTGAAAAGCACTGACTAACTTTTCCTCGTCCTTCGAAAGAAAAGATAACTCCTTATCATAACCATCTACAAATACCTGTGCCACTTCCCTTCTCACATCAGTATTTAATTCCTTCATTAGTCTTACCTCAACGTTAGATTTATACATATTCTTCTCCTTTCTCTTCGTTAATAAGAAATACTGTTAAATCTTGACTTTCTAGTGCGATAAACTTATCTTCCAAAAACAACTTCATACTAGCTATTCCTTGTGTTAATGAGAAGAAAAGCAATGAAAGTTTATCAGCATTTCCTTCTTTCAGCTCCCCTAGTTGTTGTCCTTTTTCTATTAGATTAGACATTTTTTGAAACAATATTAAATTTATTGTTTTCAAGTTTTCCTGTTGCTTAGTGACATCATTATCAATAAATGAACGAGATACCAGCAAATAATAATGGGCGATAAGTTCACTTGACTCAATTCCAGCGATTATCTTCTCTACCAAGCTATTTATCATATCCTTAGGGTTAATATCTGTATCTAAAAAGTTTATCAGTTCTTTTATTTCTATTATGGCCATTTCAATCAGTGTGTCGAATAGTTCTTCTTTTGAATGAAAATGCCTATAAATTAGACCTGTACTTATGCCAGCCGTTTTCGAAACATCTTTGATTGTTGTTAATGCATAGCCTTTATATGCAAATAGGCTTAATGCTGCTTCTATAATCTTCTCTCTGGTAACATGCGACATTCGTTCATTTTGCTCTTTCGACCTTACCAATTATATTCCTCCTCTTTATAATGAATTGAACTTATGTTCATTATATGAAGTAATTATCAATATGTTATCCACCTAGGGGCTGATATTTCTTATGTTCTTTTCAAGTACCCGTTAATTGAATTTTATTTTTAACAATGAAATAATAAAGATAATACCTATTGACTTACTAAGTATTTAAGGAGGTTTTAAGTAATGAATAATTTACTCGATCTAAATACAACAGATAAACGCATACAATTATTAAAAAATACCGTTGCATCATTTAATGAACGAGCACAAAAACATGATAAAGACGTATCTTTTCCATTTGAAAACTTTAAGGATTTACAATCGATTGGTTATCCTAGTTTGACAATACCAAAAGAATACGGAGGGGCCGGGATATCTTTAGATGAATTACTGACATATCAAGAAATCATTTCAAATGCAGATGGTTCCACCGCTTTATCAATAGGGTGGCATATGGGGATTATGAAATATCTTGGCGAAAATAAAATATGGAAAGAAGAAATGTATTCCGCTGTAGCAAATGATGTTATTCAGAACGGAGCTCTACTCAACAATGCAGCGACAGAACCAGCTACTGGAAGCCCTACACGGGGCGGAAAACCAGAAACGCACGCGATTAAACAAGGTAATAAGTGGATAATTAATGGCAGAAAAACATTCACAACACTATCTCCAATTCTTACTTACTTTGTTGTAAGTGCAACCATTGATGAGACAGGAGAAGTCGGCAATTTCTTAATCAAACGGGATAAACAGGGCGTGAAAGTAGAAGAGACGTGGGATTCTATTGCGATGCGTGGCAGTGGGAGTCATGATCTGGTATTAAAGAATGTTCACCTAGATGAGAAAGATTTAGTTGAGATGCTATCAAGTAAGAAAAGAAAACCAGCTGGTTGGTTACTTCACATACCCGCTTGTTATCTAGGAATTGCTCAAGCAGCACAAAAAGAAGCTATACAATTCGCAATGAATTATTCACCAAATAGTATTGAAGGAACTATTTCTGATTTACCTAATGTAAAACAAAAGATGGGTGACCTTGAATTGTTATTAATGGAATCTAAGCATTTCCTTCATTCCATTGCACAACAATGGGATAATGGCGATGAAAATATTCGTGTTGCGATGGGACCTGAACTTGGTGCAGCAAAACTATCGGTTACTAATAAGGCTGCGCAAGCCGTTGATCTAGCCATGCGAATTGTTGGAGCAAAAAGCTTATCTGAGAAAAACAATTTACAACGCTACTATCGTGACGTTCGAGCGGGATTACACAATCCTCCGATGGATGATATGACAATTATACAGTTAGCTGATAGATCGATGAAAAAGAATAACTAATTACTATGTAACCTCCTTTTTCATAAAGTTCGTTCTTTGGACTTTTTATGACAAAAAATATATACAAATGAATAAGTTTTGAAAACCCGCTTCAGAGATATACTCCGCTTTCCGTGGGCGGCTGGTGAGCCTCCGGATACACCGCATTCCAGGGTCTCACCTATGCCTCACTCCCACAGGACAAGGAAGACATCGACAGCATTGCATCGCACACAGAAAATCGATTTTTGATTTTCAAGGAGTCTCCGTATATTTCTTGCGCTAGTTGTAGCTATCATACGTTTTTTTATCAAAGCGTCTAGATATAACTCAACCCCTTTACGTTCTATTTATATAATCTCGTCAATCAATCCATATTCTTTTGCTTCCTTTGCAGTCAAAAAGTAATCACGATCGGTATCTTTTCTTACCTTCTCCACGGATTGCCCCGTGCGTTCAGCAATTATTTGATTGATTTTTTCTCTTAATTTAATTATCCGCTTCGCAGAAATATCAATTTCTGTTGCCTGGCCACGCGCACCTCCAAGCGGTTGATGGAGCATGATCTCACTATTGGGGAGTGCAAAACGTTTTCCCTTGGCTCCAGCCAATAACAACATAGCTCCAAACGACGCCGCCATTCCCGTACAAATAGTTCGAACATCTGGTTTTATATATTGCATCGTATCAAAAATCGCAAAGCCAGCAGAAGTCGAACCGCCAGGACTATTTATATAAAGAGAGATATCTTTGTCTGCATCTTCTGCTGCTAAAAACAATAGCTGAGCTACAATACTATTTGCCATCTGATCATTTATTTCATCACTTACCATTATAATTCGATCTTTTAACAGTCTGGAAAAAATATCGTAGGATCTCTCCCCACGATTCGATTGTTCAATCACATAAGGTACTGTATTCATCGTTTTCCTCCTTATATCAGCTTTTATTAAGCTGCCATTGAGAGAGCGCAACAAGGAGAAGTAGATGATTTTACAGAAAGCATCTTAACTTGATGATTTTCTTTAAACAGTGTTGGAATCCATTTTATTAAAAGATAAGGATCATCTGCTTTAATAACCCCTACCACCAATGTGATAAAATCTTTGGCATGTTTTTCCTTAATTGAATCTTCACAGAAAACATCAGTCATATCAAATTCACTTATATGTTTTCTACATCGATATAATAAAGCTTTTATTGCAACTTCTGAAGCCCCACAGATATCCGCTATTTCCAAGTTCTTAAAGTTAAATACTTCTTTTAATAAGAAAACAGACAGTTGTTTTTCAGTCAATTTAGTAAGTAACATCCTTACTAATGCTTCAGCTTCTCCATGTTTTTCTTCATGAATCTGTTCATGCTCAAACTGTGGTATGGGAGCAGTTCGTTGTCTACGCATTTTATCTATCCAGTTATTATGAGCAATTTTTTTAAGCAAACCTATATTCCACAAATGTGAATCGTTATATTTTGCTAACGCATTAACTATCGTATCCTGGAGTAGTTCTTCTCCATCCCATTTATTTTGAGATAAGAAAAAACAATAATATGAAAGTTGCTGATACATCTTTAAAAAATCTTGTTTTTCTTCACGAAAACTTGTGCTAGGCCTAGCGCACATATTCATCACTCCTTTTACGCTTCTCATCAATATAAACGATTAATGATAGAAAAAAGATATGTGTAACGAAAAATTTTTCAATTTTATTGATTAATGTATGCGTTTTTCATAAAATATTTCAACTTCTTTAAAAAACTATGAGAAACTTTATATTTATTTTGACTGGTTCTATCGTGTATTGGCTGAGAAGTTTTCATTTAAAGCTGATAATTTTCCAAAACCTCTTTTAAAACCAGAACATGATTATGCTTTTTATCTTTCGCTGCATAAAGCAAAATTAGATTTTGATTTTCCTGTATTTCTTTTAAATTTAATAATTTATTTATCTTTGATTGATTTTCAAGTAGTTCTTTTTTATATTCCTTTTTAAATTGATCAAATTTTTCCGGTTCATGATTGAACCATTTTCTTAGAGTTGGACTAGGGGTAATATCTTTCGCCCAGTCATCTAAATTAGCGGTTACTTTTGATATTCCTCTAGGCCACACTCGATCAACTAAAACTCTATAACCGTCTAATTGAGAATGTTCATAAATTCTTTGTAAGACAATCGGCATATTATTCCCCTCCTCCATCAATCATTCTTTTCTATTCCCATTAGTGCTAGTAATTCTTCTTCATTCTTAATTAAATCCTCAAGTGTATATTCTTCTAACACCTTAAAGAAAGCTACCAATGCTTTATTAATCACATGTTTGAGTGTACATCCAGGAGAAATAACACAATGGTTTGTCCCTTTATCAAAGCACTCCAATAAAACAAAATCATTCTCTAACTGTCGAATTAAATGTCCTATATTTATCTCTGAAGCGGGTTTTGCTAGCTTAATCCCACCATTTCTCCCACGAATCGTGACAACTAATTCTTTTTTCGTTAACTCATGTACAACTTTCCTCAGGTGCTCTTGTGATATCTGATATACTTCAGCTATTTCCTTAATATTCGCAAGCTCTTGATCCGATTTTAAACCAGTAAAAATCAATACTCGCAATGCATAGTCGGTATATTTTTTTAAATTCATCTTACACACCTACTCGAATAGATCTTTCACATTATTGTAACACAAGGTTTATTAGACTTATTGTAATAGCAATTTAAACATATAAAATAAAAGATGTATAGAAAATACATCTTTTATTTAGGAGTGATTTCATGTTAAATACAACCGTACCTTTAGACAAAAGAACGACAGAAATTATTAAAACCACCGTACCAGTATTAAAAGAACATGGAGAAACCATAACAAAACATTTTTATAAGCTACTTTTAGAAAACAATCCAGAACTAAGAAATGTCTTTAATCAAACAAATCAACGGAAAGGAGCCCAATCTAAAGCACTAGCAAATACGGTATATGCTGCTGCAGCTAACATTGAGAAATTGGAAGAAATATTACCACATGTAAAACAAATTGCACATAAACATACAAGTTTAAATATTAAACCAGAACAATATCCGATTGTTGGTAAATACTTGCTGATAGCGATTAAAGAAGTATTAGGGGATGCAGCTACCGACGAAATTATAGAAGCATGGGAAAAAGCTTATTTTGTTATCGCCGACATCTTTATTTCAGTAGAGAAAGAGATGTACAACGAAAAGGAGAACAAGATTGGTGGGTGGACCGGTTTTCGTGATTTTATGATTATAAAAAAAGTGAAAGAAAGTAAAGACATTACTTCCTTTTATTTAAAACCTGTTGATAATTTACCAATCTCTACCTTCAAACCTGGTCAATATATTACGATAAAAGCTCAGGTAGAAAATGAATTATATGATCATCTACGACAATATAGTTTATCAACTGCACCAGATAATAATTTTTATCGTATTAGTGTAAAACGAGAAGCTTCAAGTCATCCGTTTGGGATTGTATCTAATTATCTACATGATTCTGTGGAGGAGGGATCTGTTTTGCCAATTAGTGCACCTGCAGGTGATTTTGTTTTAGATGAACGTGATCACCGTCCACTAGTTTTAATTAGTGGTGGCGTTGGTTTAACTCCAATCATGAGCATGTTAGAATCCGTTGTAGAACTTCAGCCAAATAGAAATGTTATATTCATTCACGCTGCCAAATCTATCGATCATCAAGCCATGAGAGAAAGAGTATCTGAAATAGCAAATTCTTATGAACAAGTGAAGCAATATGTTGTATTTAGTAACCCCAAGAATGGTACAGATGGAGATAAACAAGGGTATATCGATTGTGACTGGTTAGAAGAAGTGATACCTACAAAAAATGCTGCCTTTTATTTGTGCGGACCTAAGCCTTTCATGAGTGCAATAAACCATGACCTACAAATTATGGATGTCTCCGATAAAGATATTCACATGGAATTATTTGGCCCTCTCGAACCTATTGCGAAGTAAAGATAAAAAAGGATTGACAGTCAGAGTGTCAATCCTTTTTATCCCTTCCTGAGCAGGACAAACATAAAAGTGTGTTATTGTCTTGTAAAACTCCTTCTAAAAAACCACCAGAACAATAAACGTTGCCTCCACATATCTTACATTTGCCAACAACTTCTTTATTCATTAAATACTCACCTCTTTATGGCTATTAGAAAATGGCTTTCACAAAACGTGTATATCCTCCGTTCCTCCATATGACAATCCTATATGTTACATTATTGAATGTCATCACATCATTAACCAGCCAGTGCTTGGATAATCACTGTAAGCCACGTAATGGTTCAGCTTCTTGCTCATTCTTTTCTTTCGGCCAAATAAAGATTGTTAAATAGCCTATTAGAGCAGAAAAAATAAACAAGAATGGATAACCTATCGCTTCACTTATTGTTCCTGCAATAATCGAACCAATCACTTGCCCTAAAGCTAATAATAAAAATGGCACACCTAAACCAATCGATGCGTTAGTAATAAAAGTATTTGTTCCCCATACTATCAGTAATCCTGTTACAAATATATAAGAACTGCCAAATAGGATGGGAGAAATAATCCCGCTCAGAGTATTTGTTGGAAATAACCCTAATAATAAAGAAGCGGTGGATAACAAAACAATTGTTATAACATACGCTTTGGTTAATCCAATTTTGGAAACAAAGTAACCAGCCATACCACCAGCGAGTCCAGATAGTCCAATAAGAACCCAGAATAAATCGCCTAATAACGTTGGTAATTGTTCAATCCCAATAATATAATCACGTGAAAAAGTCCAATATGCGGCACTAGAGATACCTAAAAGAATAGAAGCACTGATTAATCCAATAGCATTTTTCCACTCCTTTTTGTAAGGAAAAAATGATAATGGTGATGCCTCTTTTTTAGAAATATTTTTACGTGGAAGACTAAAATAATTAAGTAGTAGAACTACGAAAGCTACGATTGCGAAAATAATGTAAACCTGTCTCCAATCATTCGTCATTGTGAGTGCGATCATACCTGTAAACGCAGTTCCAATACTTGTACCTGAATTTATCCAGGAGTTTGTTTGATCTTTTTTATCTGGATTGATTTTAGTACTAACAATATCTGCATAAGGCGGCGAAGCTAATCCAGTGCTTAAACCAGCGATAAATACTCCCATACCCAATAACAAAGAATTAGTCGAACCAGCGATCAACCCTAATCCGGTGATAGAAAAAAGACCAGCTATCATAATGATATTTTTGGAACCAATCTTAATTGCAAAAATCATCGCCATGATAATGGCAATACAATAAGCAAAGTACGATAGTGATGAAATAACCCCCGAGACACTTTGACTAATTGATAATGATTCACGAATATAAGGAAGCATCAAACCAAAACTGAATCTTGATAAACCATACGTTACTGCTATCATCGGCAATCCAGCCATTATTAATGTCCTTGATTTCATTGTGCATCCTCCTTTTTAGATAGAACGTTCATTATATTAAAGTTTTAAAATAAAGAAAATAGATCAACATCTATTTTCCAATCAACTTCGATACAACCTTTTTTGTTTCTCTTCTGGTCACTTCCGTACCTAAAATTTGAAACATGGAAGTCGCACCTTCTAAGATAAGTGTGATTTGCATGCTGGCAGAATAGTTATCTTCCATATTTAAACTAGCCAGGTCTTGACTAATTTTATCAATTAATTTCTGCTTATACTCAACACTTAATGAAGTAATATCTTCATTAATTCCTTCGTACTCTTGTTTTGCTCGTAAAAATAAACAACCATTAAAACCATCCTTTACAAGCCAGTCAACATGAAAATCAATTAATGATTCTATATAGGCTTCTACATCTGTTTGCCCTGATGTATGAGACTTTAACAAATCAAAATAAATTTTCTCTCTACGCTTCAATACTTCTGTAATTAATTCTTCTTTCGAATCGAAATGATTATACATTGTCATTGTCGCCACATTAGCTTCGTTTAAAATTTGCTTAATGCCAATCGTATGAAATCCTTGTTTGTAAAAAAGAGCTTCCGCTGCATCCAATAAATCTTCTCTTTTCTTTGATTTCTTCATGCTTACTCTCCTTAGATAGAACGTTCATTATATTTAAAGGCTAACATAGATTATTTTCTCATACAATTAAAAATTTAAGCTTGACTGTATATCCTCTGGTCCCCAGTATGCTTTCATATCAATAATAAATCCGTCATCATTAAATGTCATCACATCAATACAGCGAATAACCGATTCTTTACCTTCTATTTCAACGTAAATGTTAAATGCCATCGCCGCTGAATTACTATGTGATCCACGTATCGGTGCAGCTAATTCCAATCTTTTAACCGACGGAACAGATTGTTGAAAGAATGATGCAATGGATGCTATTCCTTTTAAAGGATCACTCCCAACAGGATCTTCTACACGTGCATCTTCTGCAAATAACGAAATTACTTTTTCTGAATCCCCTTCATTAAATCCATCTAAATAATATTGCAGGTTTGCTTTCATTTCTTGCTCTGTTGGCATGTAAAATCACCGCTCCTTTCCTTTTCTAATCATATTTACTTATTTGTTGATTCCTAAACTCTTTTCATAAATAAGACCCTGTCTTGTCCGTGTCCATCATAATTAGAAGCAACTTCAATTCCCTCTACTTCTTTATCCCCTTCTTCAATATTAAATCCCATCTGTTTATGAAAAGCTATAGACCCTTTATTGACCGGAGATGTTACCGAGCGGACAATGTTTCTTCCTTTCTGTTGAATCACCTTAAAAAAAGTATTATATAATTTTTTCGCTACCTGCTGGTTACGATAATCGGGATGTACACCAACAAAATGAATATATGCCGTATTTTTCTTACTTTGTGATAAGAATCCAATTAAAAACCCTACTACTGCTTCTTCATCGTCTTCCACTATAAAGCTTGTATCATTAAAATGATTAAAAAATAATTTAGGTAACATATCTGACATTTCCCTACCTCCCCACCACTCATTTACTAATGGGGATATAGTATAATAATCTGAACTTTGGATGTTTCTTATTTGCAAATATTTTTCTCCTTTCCCGTATTCTCATGAGAAATTATATAATCTATTATTAAATCCGTCTTTCAATTCCGATAAGGAGGGGTGCAGTTGAATAATATTGTTTTGATATGTTTTCTTTTTATCCTCTATTTAACTTATACATGAAGTAAAATTATAAAAAGCAAAGAAACTACTAAACAAAACCTGCTTCAAGGATACACTGTATGAACCGTTGCTCTCTTATGTGTATTTGCTGGATGCAGTCAACTTCTATGTTAGATTAACCATTCGAAAAGGTCGTAACCGTATATCATTATCTCTCATTTCTATTGCCTCTTATTCTAGTGATAATGCAACTTTTAATATATCTTCGTAAATAGCATTCCAATTATGATGATATAGCCACGCTGTTTCAAATCAATCATTAATAACTTTCCATCTTGAAAACATAATCCATGTACACTTGTAATTAGATGAAGTGATGGTAGCACCCTACTCGGCACTCATGTTAACTTTATTTTAGAATCTCCCCAGTTTACGTAAGTTGGTCTCAAGCAGCCTTTCCTCCTGCCCAAAAAATTCTTGATTTTAAAAGGGCTGGGCAATCTAGCCCAGCCTTTTCTCTTTACTTATACCAATACATCTTCTATCTTCTTTAAAATTTCATAGGCACCTTCTGATTTATTCGAACACACTACAATCGTTGACGACGTAGCAGGATAGTGTACAAAACGAAAATTAACTCCTGGGTCATATCCCATCAAAATATGCTTTATTGTTTTGTTTTCCATTACTTGCATATAACCAGCATAGCCATAGTAAATATCGTCATCTACATGTATTCTTCGCTTTAAGAATTGGTCTGTCATATCTTCTGATAAAAGTAGGTTGTTCATTAGCGCATCCCAGAATAATGCCATATCTCTAGCTGTTACATATGCACCACCATCAGAAGCTGATTTGACTGGAAGAGAATATATATTTGTCTTCCAATCCCCGTTCGGCTTTTCAATATAACCGAAAGCAGTTCGTTCCGGTAAACCATCCATTTCAAAGTACCCGGAGTCTTCCATTCCTGCCTTTTGGAATATATACTTCTGGATATAATCACCAAATACATATCCAGAAACTTTCTCGACAATTAATCCTAGCAGAATATAACCAGCATTATTGTATGAAAAAGAGCTTCCTACTTCCCCCTTCATCTTCATATTTTTAAATAATGGCAAGAAGTCCTTTAGACTTCTTATATGATACATTGGTATGGATACCCACAGTTCTTCATAATCGTCCATCTCATCTTCATCGAAATAATCCGGAACGCCTGAAGTGTGGGTTAATAAATGATGTACAGTGATATTCTCATCAAAATACGGAAAATCAACATCTAAACATTGATTTAATGTAGTGTCAAAAGATAATTTCCCTGCGTCAATTAATTGGCAAATGGCAATAGATGTAAAGATTTTACATCCTGAAGCAATACCATAACGAGTATTGGTTTGATTTTTAATTCTTTCCGCACGATTGGAATAACCGTAACTTTTCGTTGTTATTCCTTCAGAACTTTTCACATGAATAGTACCTGAAAATTGAATATCATTAGCTACTTTATCTACATATTGAATCAGTTTACTCATCTTATATCCTCCTAAATGTCCTTTGATATTTTTTTGATAATGTACGGTAAGGATCATTTAGTTAGACTGTTCACACTAAAAATCTACGCATCGAGATCTCCCCCCTCTTTAGCAGTAAGAATACCACATTTTTCATTTTTCTGAAATAACCAACTAATCAAGGAATTACATGTTGAAAAAATTATTGCGATTACTTTTGGATACGGAGACCATTACCATAATTCCTAGTACGAAAAAACAGATAGAACTTACTAATCCTATAGAGCGAATAGCTATTATATCCGCAAAGAATCCCACTAAGATTGTTAGTCCAATGATAAATATTGCTTCTATGATGTTAAATACACTTCCAAAACGTCCCATTATAGTTACAGGAACATGATTCTGATAGAATGTTAAGTAACCAGTGTTCGCAAAAGTTACTGAAAACCCAATAATAACTACTCCGAAAACGGCCGTTACAAATCCTTGAGAGCTATAAAAAACCACATACCCTAACGCAGTAAATATAGTTCCAAAAGCAATTAAATAATTGATTTTAAATCGACTTGCACAGATCGTATTCATTATAGACCCCGCTATAATACCAACTCCAAACAAACTTAGTAAAAATCCATAACTGGTGTCTGATATTAATAAAACACCTTTCGCAAAAGATGCTTCTAATGAATCTATCGCTGCCATAAAAATAGTCGTACCACAGAAAAATAAATATATTTTTGCTACCAACAAATGCTTTTTACTATAATCCAGCACTACCTTAATATCCATACGAATTATATTGAAATTAAAGTCTTGATTCTTAGCTTTATATGTCGTCACATTTGGCAAGAAAAAAATAATAACAGCAGAACAAAACATTGCAAGAGCATTTACATAAATAGCTGTAGGCGGTGTTCCTAACCAAAACAAACCTCCTGCAATAACTGGTCCAATCATTGCTCCACAAGAGTTAATAAAACTTCTTAGGGCATTAAATCGTTGTCTATCTTTCTTGGGAATTAACTTCGTCATATAAACCATAGAAGCAGGTTCAAATATCGACGTTCCCATATTAATTATAAATGCAACAACATATACCAATGGTAATGATGGAATTAGTGGAATCAGAGCAATACACACCCCTCGAAATAAATCAAGAATAATCATAAGTTTTCTTGTATTTACTCGATCAATCATGCTACCTGACCAAAAATTTGAACAGATTGTAGCCAGTGGTATTAAAATGTACAAAATTGCTACTGCAAAAGGAGAACCCGTTTCATTTAATATTATTAAATTTAATGCGATTAAATACACCCATCCTCCAATGTTAGATATACCAATACCACTTAATAACAAAAGCGGGTATTTCCAGTTAAACAATCACACCACTTCCTTTTTATTTGAATCAAAAATTAGGAAAACAAATAAAAAACTCACCCCCAAAACAAATTGTTTTGAGGGCGAGATTAATCGCGGTGCCACCTCTGTTTGTCTTTACATCACTGTATAGACCTCTTCAAGTACAGCAATAATAATTGCGATACTCTATCTCTATAACGGGAGAACCCGTTGCACTATCATGAAAAAAATCTCTTTCAATCCAATACACAGCTCCAAGCCTTGATTCAGCATCTTCCCGCACGCTCCTTCACAGCTTACCGGAGTTCTCTGTAGATTGTTCAGATGCTTACTCTTCTCTTCATCGCATTTGTATAAATTTTCATTATTCTACCTTGTTTATTTAAAAAAGTAAATACCAAACCTATTTCCGTTCATCTTTCACATGATACGTGTCCAAATGATGAAACTCTATTAATTCTCCACCAGCCTGAACAACAAGCAAGTCTTCACCATATATTTGTTTATTACCATAGTATGGAAAAACTTTCAATGTGATTTCATATGCTTCTCCAACTTCGCCGAGTTGTTTAATCTTTAATATCTCTGCTTCATCGACGGACCACTCTAAATCTTCCGGCGCATTTTTATCATCTTTGTATATGGTAGTAATCGCTTCGTCAATTGGTTCTATGAGACTAATGATAAGTGCATACTCGAGAGTCTTAGTAAAATCCGTATCCGCTTCATTAATCGGCTTTGCAAAAGCAGATGGAACACTTATACATAAACTGAGGATACACGTTAAAACAAGAATTCTTTTCATTGAAAAAATCACCTCTGTTTAGCGTTTGTAACTAGAATGATCTTATGCAATATATATTTAGCACAAAAACGTTATGCGAAAAAATTTTAAAGTGATAATCCAGTCCATGTCCAATACGTATAATAGAATATCAACATAGAAATAAAATAAACAGGCATTAGTATCATGCTTAACTTCAATAAATCTCGAGCTTCAAAGTTCATGTCCTCCTGTTCAAAATAAACAAGCAATGCTTTGGAGCTTATTGGAAAAGTCACACAATAATTCATCCCAATCAAACATAAAAACAAAACTGCAGTAGAATTTAAGTCTAACGAGGTACTTAACATAAGAAATCCAGGTAGAAATACAATGGCTCTTGTCGTATGAGAGGTCACATATAAATGACTCGTAATGGAAATAAGTAAGATTACGCAAAGTATTCCCCAATGACTGAATCCTGAATACTTTAAAATGTATTGAAAGATATGTTCCTCAACCCATCCAACAACCCCCGTTTCCACTAGGTTAATCCCTAATGCAGTTGCTGCCGATACAAATATAATTAAATTCCAAGATACCGCCCTTATCCCTTGTTTCCACGAAATCAGACCATACTTAGGAGTCATCAAAACAATTGCCCCAAAAATGGTGACAAATCCAATTTCATATCCATGTACTGCCTCTGTTAACCAAAGAAGAACAAGTATGCCGATGATTACTAAGGTTTGCGACTCTTTTTTTGTCATTACCTTTTTCTCATGGTCAACTGAATCATTAACCACTTCCATGGATACAGGGTTAGAACCTTGCCGTACAAAATATAGTTTTATTACCAAATAAGTAATAAAACTGATAAACAAGGCAAATGGTAACCCCCAAATTAGCCAATTAAAAAAGGAAATCGAACCCCCTGTTGTTTGGTTTAAAAGTTCTATTCCTATAAGATGTGACCCCGCTCCAATGATAGTAGCTGAAGTTGTCATCAAAATAATGATGGGGACAAACAAAGCTAGTGTTTGCTTCTGTTTCTCATCCTTGATTCGTCTACCCAATTCCTTAACAACAGGCAACGTTAACGCAGCCCTCCCAGATGTAGAAGGTATAAAAATAGCCAACGGAAAAAGTGCTATCATGACATAAAATAAAAGCCCATTATAACTTGTAGAGCGGTGAAGGATTGAGTTCATCATTCGATCAGCTAATCCAGAACGTTTCACTGCTTCACCTATAATAAATGCCCCAATCATTAACCAGACTATTTCAAGTGAAAATGATTCATATAATAAGCTTGGGCTAGCTCCTTTTAATAGAATGATAAATAATAATGATCCAAGTGCTACATACCCAGCAGGAAGCTTCGTAACCACCCATAATACCATCGCAATAATAAAAATAATAAGTGTAATTTTCGCCTCATAATCTAACGATCTAGTAAATGCGATTGCTACAAATAAAATGATGAATATACTGTAAAGAAATACAGAACGATAAGACATCTCATTAAAATATTTAGTGATCGGAGATATTCTCGTATTTCTTCTTTCTATTCGAGTATCGCCTATCATATTACATCCCGCTTATATTTACGTTGCGCGATGTTATATCCTATTTGTATTTGTCTTATCGCTGCTTCTGCACTATCCGCAATCCAAATAGCTGCTTCTTCCATTGCACTTTCTAATGAAGTCGGCTTTTGGATAATACTCGTATATGCGTCAATTCCACTTGTATAATTAATACTTGCTCCTTCACCAATGGTACCGGTAATAGCAATCACCGGAACTCCTGCTAGTTTGGCAATTCTTGAAACTTCCGATGGTATCTTTCCATTAGGCGTTTGGCCATCTAAACATCCTTCCGCTGTTAAAACCAAATCAGCATCCTGAATATGCTCTTCAAGCTGAATATATTGCATGATGATATCATATCGAGGATGGAGCACAGCATTTGTGAAGGCAAGCAATCCTGCTCCCAGTCCACCCGAAGCTCCACTTCCTGGTACAAACCTAACATCAACACCCTTTGCTTCCTGAATCAAAGATGCATAGTGTTCTAATCCATGACTTAAAATCTCTACTTCTCCAGGAGTAGCTCCCTTTTGAGGAGCAAATACACGGGCGACTCCTTTTGCTCCACAAAGAATATTATGCCAATTACAAGCAACATCAATTCTCACATTACAAACTCTTTCATCTAGATGAGAAAGATCAATATGTGAGACTTGGCTTAAGTCGCCGCCTCCGCGAATATCCAATAACTGATGACGCTGATCGAGAAATTGAACCCCTAACGCTTGAGCCATACCAGCTCCCCCATCGGATGTTCCCGAATCACCGCATCCAATAATAATTTGATCGACATTTTCATCTAAAGCAGCTGCTATTAGTTCACCCACACCAAATGTAGTCGTTTTCAAAGGATTGCGCATGGATCGAGGAACTAACCTTAACCCTGCAACAGCGGCCATTTCTATAACAGCCTTCTTTACTCCTTTCTCTTCATATACTCCAAAATGGCTCATTATCTGTCCACCTACTGGTCCAGTGACTCTCTTGTAAATTAGTTCTCCTTTTTTAATATTGATAATTGTTTTCGCAAAACCTTCCCCACCATCAATCATTGGAATGACAACTGTTTTTACATTTCGATCAAACCGACGGATTCCCATATCCATTGAACTAGCAACTTCTTCTGCATTTAAGCACTCTTTAAATCCGGATGGTATAATTACAATTTTCATAAGATAGCCTCCAATATCATCTTTATAAGTTATAAATAACATTTTAATTGTGATTAATGAGATAGCTATTAGGGCTTTCTTAGAAATAGATTAGAATATGGTTAATTTTGGAAATTGGGGAATTAAAATTACTGCTGCTGGATTTTAGTGTAAATTAAATGGTGTGGAAAATAGAAGTAGTAACAACACATTAGTCAATCTTATAGAAAGCATAAACTCCATTTTTATCAAATAATAATAAATGGGGTTCAATAATGTGTGAATCTTTATAGTTGTACGTTACATGCACAAAATGAGGAATCACGACACGCTTTCAATTTATGAATCTATAATGTTTTATCAACAATAAATATTAAAACACAAATCATTATTAACAATGACCAAAATATAATCTGTCTAATAAACTGACGTTCTTTAGGAGAATTATCGTTATTAAACCAATGAGGCTGAAATATATCTGGAGTTTCACCACGATTTAATATCCAAAATAGTAAATGAGAAAATAAAAATAATCCTATCGGCAAAATTAAAAAATGGGCTAGTTTTTGATTTCTTGTTAATGACATGTTGATCCTTCCTTATTATTTGAGGACCCTCCATGTATATATGTGTAAACTATTAAACTAACACTACATAATGCGAATAACTATTTAGGTAAGTTCTACTAAAAAATAAAATCTAACTTTTATTAAACTTGAATAAACCTGCTTGAATCAAAATTCAAGCAGGTTTATATATAATTTTATATTTATACGCCAGAATAAGCCATAAATCCTCCGTCAACAGGTACTGTTATTCCCGTTACAAATCCAGATGTATTATCATCAGCGAGCCAAAGTAAAGTGCCCAATAAATCTTCCGGATTCCCAAACCGACGTTGTGGTGTATGATTAATGATTTTTTCTGCACGGTTAGATAAAGAACCATCTTCATTTAGTAAAAGATTTCTATTTTGATTGGTCAAAAAGAACCCAGGAGCAATCGCATTAACTCTAATACCCACTTCCGCGAAATGAACAGATAACCATTTAGTAAGATTATCTATACCTGCTTTAGCAGCACTATATGCTGGAACTTTTGTCATTGGTGCAGGTGCCGCCATGGATGAAATATTGATAACATTCCCTCCGCGTGTAGCCATATTCTGTGCAAATACTTGTGTAGGAATAAGTGACCCGACTAAATTCAGCTGAAACACATGGTCAAATCCATTTAATTGCAAATCAAAGAAAGATTTTACAGTATTGTCATCGATGTCTCCTGCTTCAAACTTCTCCTTGTCTGTAATAGCATCTGGATGATTTCCTCCAGCTCCATTTATTAATAAATCACATTCTCCTAATTCTTTTTTTACTATCTTATAAGCTTCCTTTACATGCTTTTCCTTTAATACATCGCAACCAACTGCTATTGCTATACCGCCATGTCCTATGATTTCTTCAGCAACCTTTTCTCCATTCTCAACATTACGATTTAAAATAGCGATTTTCATACCCTGACGTGCAAGTTCTTTTGCCATTGCTTGACATAATACTCCGCTACCACCAGTAATAACTGCTACTTTTCCAACTAGTCCTTCATAAATTGGTAACAATATCATTCACTCCTTTCTTGCTTCACTAATTCATAAGCATCCCATAATCCCCAAAGATGCATTACACCTAAAGCACGATCATATAATCCATAACCAGGACGACATTCTTCGTTCCATAAATGTCTTCCATGATCCGGACGAATATATCCTTTAAATTCAGTGTCATGATACGCTTTTACAATTTCGTCAATTGGAACGGATCCATCTTTCGTTCGATGAGATGTTTCTATAAAGTCACCATTATCATAGATTCTCACATTACGAACATGGGCAAAAGCAATCCGATTATGAAATCTTCGTATAATACCTGGGATATCATTATTAGGATTTGCACCTAAAGATCCACTACATAAAGTTAGACAATGAGATGGGCTATCTGAAATTGCTAGATATCTTTCAACAGCTCGTTCATTCGTAATAATTCGGGGTAGATTGAACACTGGCCATGGCGGATCATCAGGATGAATAGCCAATTTGATATCCTCCTCTTCTGCTACAGGCAACACCTCATTTAAAAAATATTCTAAGTTTATCCACAATTGTTCTTCATCTACTTCTTCATAAGCTTTAAATGAATTTTTAATAGTTTTTAAACGTTCAGGTTCCCAGCCAGGCATTGTATAACCTGAATTGGTTATTTGCTTAATCAACTCAGTCGGATCCATTTGATTCACTTTTGATGTTTCGTAAAACAATGCCGTTGAACCATCCTCTAATTCTTTGTAAAGGTCGGTACGCGTCCAATCAAAAACAGGCATAAAGTTAAAACAAATAACTTTCGCTCCTACAGCTGCAACATGTCGAATACTTTCCTTATAGTTATCTATATACTGATCTCTTGATTCCTTTCCTAATTTAATATCCTCATGAACGTTAATACTTTCCACAACGTCCAAGTGAAAGCCATACTTATCTGCTTGCTTTTTCACTTCCAATACTTCTTCTAACGGCCATACTTCTCCTGCTGAACGATGATGCAATGCCCATACCAAACCTTCTACACCAGGAATTTGCTTAATATGTTTTAATGAAACAGAGTCATTATTCTCACCATACCATCTAAATGTCATTCGCATTCTTCAATCACTCCTAAAACTAAAATGTTAGTACTATTTTTCTAACTTCATCTGGATGGTTTTCTAATAAATCAAACGCACCTTTTATTTGCTCCATTGGATATTGATGAGAAATTATTTTACTTGGATCTAACTTTCTTTCATTAACTTTATCGATTACATTTTTAAACTGATGTGACTGTAGTCTTGATCCAACAACTTTTAATTCTTTTTTCGTTAATAACAGAGACGGTATTGAAGATGGTTCTTCATTAAAACCTAATGTAACTACTGTCCCCGCTATTGAAGTAAGTTCAACTGCTTGTTGAAAAGTCTCAGGTAATCCTACGGCATCGATTACAACATTTGCTAGCTCTCCATCTGTTAATCTATCTATCTCCGATGCTACATTAACTTTTTTAGGCTGTATGGTAACATCTGCACCAATAGAATCTGCATAATCTAATCTTGTTTGATTGAAGTCAGAGATGAATACTGTAGCACCTCGTTCTTTTGCTAATAACAGACAAGCAATACCTGTAGGACCAGCGCCAATAATAAAAACTTTCTCTCCTTCACGCACTTCTCCTCTATACGTTGCTTGCGCTCCAATTGTTAAAGGTTCAATTAAAGCCGCCGCTTCTTCAGAAACATGACTAGAGACTTTATGCCAATTCTTTTCTTCAGCTTTAAGCCATTCACTCATCCCTCCATCTCGATGAACACCAAAAACCTCTAATGATTTGCATACATTAGGTTGACCTTTTCTACATGCATAACATTCTCCACAGTAGATAATAGGTTCTAACGCTACTAAATCACCTTTTTTTATACTAACAACTTTGTTTCCAACTTCTTCCACTACACCAGATACTTCATGACCAATTACTCTTGGATATTTGGTAAATGGGTTAGTTCCATGGTAGATGTGAACATCTGAACCACATATACCAACTCTTTTCACTTTTACAATGACGTCATAGTCATCTTTTATAGTAGGTTTATTCATTTCTACAATTTCTAATTTCCCTGGTTTCTCAACCTGTATTGCTTTCATTACTTTCCACATCCTTTATTCAAATAGACTCGGTAGGTACAAAGATAGAGAAGGTACAAAGGCTACAACAAGTAGCACAAAAATTGCGATACCAAAAAAAGGCAGTAGTTCTCTTATCGTTTTGGTAATTGAAACTTCCGCGAATGTTGATGCTACAAATAAACAAACACCCACAGGCGGAGTTGATAAACCTATCATTAAGGATAATACCATCACCACGCCAAAGTGAATTGGATCCATTCCTATACTTTCTGCAACTGGCAACAATACAGGGAATAGAATAACTAATGCTGCTATTGTTTCCATAAACATTCCAACCATAAGGAGCAACAATATAATTAATAAAGTTACAAAGATTGGATTTTCTGAAACAGAAAGGATTCCATCTGCAATTAGAAGTGGCACACCTTCACTTACTAAAATCCAACCAAAAGTATTTGCAAATCCTACAAGTAATAAAATGGAAGCTGTTGATCTTAACGTTGTAAGCAAAATAGCAGGTACTTGTTTTAAGTCCAGTTCTTTATAAACAAATTTCCCTACAATAAATGCATATACCACACAAACTACCGCTGCTTCTGTTGGGGTAAAATATCCTCCAAGAATCCCCCAAAGAATAATAACTACCATTAATAGCGCCCAAAACGCTCCCATAAAGGTTTTACCAACTACAGCGATTGTCTGTCTTTCACCTTTAGGATATTGACGGTTTACAGAAATAATATATGTAACTAGTAAAAATCCTAATGCTAATAATACACCTGGGATTGCACCTGCTAAAAATAAATCACCAATAGAAATACTGGCTAAAGTTCCAATAATAATCATTGGTAAAGATGGGGGTAGCATCGGTCCCACAGTTGATGATATTGAAGTTACTGCTGCTGAGAACCCAGCACCATACCCTTGTTTTTTCATCGCTGGAATCATTACAGATCCTATGCTTGCTGTATCAGATAAAGCTGTTCCAGATATTCCTGCAAATCCTAGAGAAGAAGCTACGTTTGTTAAGCCTAAGCCACCTCTTATATGACCCACTACTGCGTTCGCAAAGTCAATAATACGGTTTGTAATCCCACCAGCATTCATCAAATTACCTGCCAAAATGAATGCCGGAATCGCAAGCATGACAAAAGAATCTAAGCCCGCAAATAAGGTTTGTGGAATAACGGTTAACGGTACTCCTGCAATTAATAGATAAACCAATGAAGATAATACTAAACTAAATGCAATTGGCACACCGGTAACAATGAGTATTAAGAACAGACCAAAAAGCAATAAAGCCATCATAATTGTTCCTCCTCACTCTCTTGACTTTCAATACTAAATTGATCGATGATGTACACTACAGAGTAAACAATTAATAAAACCGCTAATAGCGGAATTGCTGCATAGGTATACGCCATAGAAAACCCTAAAGTAGGAGCATAAAAATCTATACCCAATGTCACTAAATTGAATCCATAGATGAATAACACCACTGAAAACAGCAAAATTAAAACAGCGATTACGCTCTCATAAATTCTTCGAACATGCTTCGGCAAGAATTCTATAAGCATATCTACCTTTATAAATTCTTGTTTCCTTAAAGCAAGTGGTGCTGCTATTACAATAGAATAGACAAATAGATACCGAGAAAGCTCTTCAGTCCATATAAAATCATACGGAAAATAACGACTTAAGATCTGAATAATAACAACTAACAATAAAGCAGCAAATAATAACATTGCTATTATTCCGAGAATTTTATCTATTTTTCTCATTACATTCATTATTGATTACCTCCGTTTTCATCGGCAACATCTAATATGTCCTGGTAAAGCTCTAATTGTTCCTCTTTAAAATATTCTTTTAACGCTGGTAACATTGCTTCACGAAATGCATCTGTATCAACATCTTCATTAATTTGCATACCAGCATCAATTAATCTTTGTCGGACTTCTTCTGTCTCTTGTTCTAATAAATCTTGTGCATACTTCTCTGCTTCTGCAGCAGCTTCTTTGACTGCTTCTTGTTGATTCTCAGGTAGCGCTTTCAATTGTTCCGTACCTACTACCACATAAATCCAAGAACGAACATGCTCTGTTAAATTTAAATAATTTTGCACCTCATAAAATCCATTACTTTCAATTAAGTCATTGGGATTTTCTTGACCATCAATAACTCCCTGTTGCAATCCAGTAAATACTTCACTTAAACTCATTACTTGTGGTTGAGCACCAGCTTCTGACCACGAATCTAAAAATAACGGTACGTTTGGAACCCGCATACTAAATCCTCGCAAATCATCCGGTGTTGAGATGGGATAGTTTGAAGTCAAGTTTCGTGGAGCACGTTCCATATAAAATAAAGGAGTCAGACCAATATCACGCTTAATATCGTTTTCGATTTTCTCCCCAATGTCACCTTCAATGACCTCCCTCATATGATTATTGCTTTCAAAAGCATATGGTACCGCTAACATAACAGCATTCGGTGTCCATACCTCTAAAGTTTCCCCCGTAATGGTTAAATCCGTAGCACCGTAACGAATCGAATTAATATTATCTACTTCACTGCCAAGCTGGCTATTAGGAAATAACTCAATTATTACCTTTCCATTGGTTTTTTCCTCTACAAGATTTGCAAATTCAACTGCTGTACGATGCCATAAATGGCTTGAATCGGAAATATGGGTCATTTTCCAATGTGTAACGTCCTCTTCCTTCGCAGAACTTTGATTTGTTGAACAACCGTTTAAGAAAAGGAAAGTAAGTAAAACAAATAATACTAACTTTTTGATCATCATTGCCAACCCCTTGTTATCATTTTATTTAATAAAAATAATCAGGATAATTCGCTTTTAGCTCCTCTTGATCATAGATTAAGAGTGATAAATGCTCACGCATTATATCTTCAGCCAAATCTGGTTTATTTGATTTAACAGCATTCAGCATCGCCTCATGTTGATCAACTAGCTTTCTCCAATTTAATTTCAATTCAATACTTAATTTCCTAAGTCTGTTGGAATGTGTATCCATCTTTTGAACAACATTCCACACACGATGTTTATCCGTCCCTTCTGCAAATATACGATGAAACTCTTTATCTAAAATGTACAGGGTGTTTTCATCATCACTGTCTCTTGCTTCCTTCTGCTCACTCAAATTTGATTGGAGTTTTTCTATATAACTCTCATTTAGCACTTCACAAGCTAATCGAATAATCCCTACTTCTGCTTGCTCACGTAAAAAACGAGCTTCCTCTACATGGTCTAAATCAATAAGTGCAACAAACGAACCTCTTTGCGGTAAAACAGTTAATAATTCATCTTGAGTTAACCTTAAGAAAGCTTCTCTAACAGGTGTACGACTAACTTCTAATTCTTCAGCAATTTCTTTCTCTGAGATAGCTTTACCAGGTGGCATTTCTAGGTTCATGATAGATTCTCGCATTGTATCATATACAAAATCTCTTGTTGAATTTTTAAATTTCGTCCTGTTTAACATATAATTCGCTCCTTTCTGAAAATAATTCTACCATACTACCATACAAGTATGCTAGTATTAATTTAAGCGTTTTCAAAAAAGGAGTGTATTTAATATGATTCTTAAAGATGAGTTAACACAAATGACCAAAAAAGTATTCGAAAAATATGGCATTGAAGAAGAGATCGCTAATATCATTACTGACGTACTTATTCACGCTAACCTCAGAGGGGTTGATTCACATGGCGTATTAAGAGTAGAACACTATATTAAACGAATTAAAGAAGGCGGAATCAATCCTAAGCCGGTATTGCAAGAAACAGACACATCCCCGTCCACTAGCA
Organism: Oceanobacillus kimchii X50; assembly: GCF_000340475.1. Lineage (NCBI taxonomy): Bacteria > Bacillati > Bacillota > Bacilli > Caryophanales > Bacillaceae > Oceanobacillus > Oceanobacillus kimchii. Next base: position 206,498 of record NZ_CM001792.1, on the reverse strand, counting down.
TTTTAGATGGTGATAATGGGTTTGGACATTATATTTCCAAAGAAGCAATGAACATAGCAATTAAAAAAGCTAAACAAACAGGGACTGGTGCAGTTGCAGTACAGAACAGTAGTCACTGTGGGGCGTTATCGTATTTCGTTCAACAAGCTGCAAAGAATAACTTGATTGGTATAGCTATGACCCATACGGATAAAGTAGTTGTTCCATTTGGTGGGGCAGAACCATTCTTTGGTACAAATCCAATCGCCTTCGGTTTTCCGACAAATAAAGAAGAAGCAATAATTTTAGATTTCGCTACAAGCACTGTTGCATTAGGGAAAATATTAAATGCCAAAGAAAAAGGAGAGAAAATTCCTCATGGTTGGGGGGTAGACAACAATGGAGAAGCTACAATAGATCCTAATGAAGTTGTAGCATTGTCACCATTCGGAGGTCCAAAAGGATATGGCTTAGCAATGGTAGTAGAAATATTCTCTTCTATGCTTACAGGAGCTGCTTTTGGACCACATATATCTAAAATGTATGGAGATTATGATAAAAACAGGGAACTTGGACACTTCTTCATGGCAATTGACCCATCTAAATTCGTATCAATTGAAGTATTCACAACAAGACTCGACGCTATGATTCAAGAATTACGTAACACAACTCCTAGCACTCATGTAGAAAGAGTATTTATTCCAGGAGAGATAGAAAATATAACAGCTAAAAAGAGAGAAACAGAAGGGATTCCATTACCAAAATCAGTATATACCTATATTAAAAACGAATCAGAAAATTATTAGACACAATAAATCGCTTGAAGCTTAAGCTCCAAGCGATTTCTACATTGTATCCTTTATTTTAGCACTATTTGTGCTCTTTCATCTTTGACAATTAAAAAGACTTTTCCTTCATCCATATCCTCTTCGAATTCATGAGCTTCTGCGTCTGCTACTCCTAATTCGATAAGCTTTTCTCTTAATTCATCACCTTGTTTTTCAAAGGAACCGATGTTTTCTTTATTATAGTCAATTCCTGAAATATCCGTATTGCTAACAATTCTTGCTGTACGATCATCATCATGTGATAACACAAAAATTTCTTTAGAATTAATATCACTTTCTTTTAACGTATTAATATCCTTTTCTAGTGCTTCATCGTTTGTATAAGCTTTTACAAATGGCATGATATTTACCTCCTATTAATTTGATTATATAATCTGTATTCCCAGTTTTAATAAAGTTAATCATTTTTATGGAAGGTAAAATACGCCAACTAATAATAGATTGCTAATATCAATAATTGCCGATCAAATATACATTTCACTTAGATTTAATAAAGTATGGTTATTTTCTATCTTAATTCTAAAGTGATTCATAATCCACACTTGTTCCTCACTTAGCGTATCTTGATTCCAATACATATGCATCAAACTATATTCAAACATCTCTATTAATCTAATAAACAGAGGTAACTTATCTATCATTTCTTGTGATAGATGATGCTGTTCTTGATATCCAATTATTATTGCGGCAGCAATGGACCTTCCGTAATCCGTAATATTTTCATTACCAGTGAAAGAGTATTCCATGGCTGAATATATCGTAACCGCTAAATCAAAAATATAAAAATGTTTCTCACAGTCTTGGAAGTCTATCATCGTTATATTGCTATCCTTATCTACTAAAACATTCTCTAAACATAAATCACCGTGAAGTAATCCATAGTTCATAACTCCTCTAGGCAATCCTTTAATCTCATTTAAGAGTTGTGCTGTCTTTCTCTAATTTTCTTCTCCTTCTCAGGAATGTACTTCAGAAACGCATATTCTTCATTGTCATACCAATGATTGATATGATTTTCAGGAAATGCTTGTTCATATTGACGAGATACTCGATGCAACTTTCCTATTTGCCTTCCTAGTTCCCTTAATATAAAACTATTCCATTCCTTTCTTTGAAGATGAACACCTGGAGCTGTTTCATTCATAACAGTGAGATACGCTTTGTCTAATGTAATTGTTTCAAGGAGATTATGGCGCAAAGAAGGAATAACAGCAGGGACGCTAATCCCATTTTCATATAAGAACTTCGTATAACGAATTTCATCTATTTGTTCATCAAAGGATTTATAGTTGGTAATTCTGGCGTAGAACTGCCCTTTATCCGCCTTACATCGATACAGTTCATTTGTTATCACTTCAATTTCAGTAATCTGCAGTGGATATATCTCATTTAATAATTTGAGTATTTTTGTGTTCATATATTATTTCCCTCTTTATTCACCTATAGTTATCATGAGTAGGAATAAATAAATCTTCATTTGAATTCCGAACGACAGAAAAATGATCTACATTATAATGACCGTGGAGGGTTGTATTATGGTGTCGGATAATTTGTTCTCCACTTAACACTTCATTGCCTTTCGTTGAATGTCCGTCTCCGACAAGTGTTACATCCATGCCATTAATAGTAGCAGTTCGAACAGCACTATCAATACAGTGCTGGGTTTCACAGCCCATAATAATTAAATGGTTAAACTCCTCAGCCTTTACATACTCTAATAGACCAGTCCCGTAGAAAGCATTTGTTGCCGATTTATTAAAAAATCTCGCATCTTCCGGTACATGTATGTTGCGATGAACTTCAAATCCCTCTCCTTTACCTCCTGCCACATCACGAATACGACAGGAATATTTTCTTTATGTGCTTTTTCAATCACAGTATTAACATTACTTATAAGTTGATCCTTCAAGAAAACAGGCGATTCTGTATCATTTCCTTCCACCAAATCTTGTTGCACATCAATAATTAAAAGTAGTTGCTTGATCAAATCAATACCCTCCTTCCCTTCTATACCACTTCGGTACAATCTCTTCAAAATAATTGTGATCCTCTAGAAATGTGTATACTTTATCCAACATCTGATTCAAATTCTCTGGTATCGTTTTCAATGTCCATACAACTGTCGAGAACACACACATTGCAAGATAAAGAGAATATAATCGCCAAAACCCTTCATCCGGTTCTCTTCCACTGAAGTAGCCTTTAATCTGTCCAGTACAAAATGGAATACTAATTTCCCGGCTAAAAATACCAATTTTCAAGAATTCATGAACAGGGTCTCCCCAATCGTATCGATTGAAATCAATGACTCCTGCGAACTCGCCGTTATTAATAATCAGATTAGAAAGGTGATAATCATCGTGCTGAAATACATTCGGACGATCTTTCATCAAATGCATATGGTCTTTAATAAAACGTATGATTTTTTCATCATTCTTTACTTGTACTCCGCAATTTTGATAAGCTTCCATATAACTTTGGTGTTTGATCACTTTTCTGGAATACCAAGAAGAAATCTGTGGTGGCACTTGAAGTCTATGTATCTTCTTCAGTTCTTCTCCCGCCTCTACGCCCACCTGAAATTGCTTTTCTTCAGATAGTTTGAGGACTTCTATTTCCGCATCTTCTCCTTCGATATATGAAGTAATCATATACCCATGCTGACCCACCTCACCAATGGCTTTAGGTCTGGAACAGGCTACTTGGTTTTCTTCCATTTTCTTCAACACCATAAATTCTAGTTGTTTCTGCTTCATATCAGCGCAATCAAATATACGTAGTAATCGTTTCTGATTTTTCTCTGTATGAATAATATATTTCTTATCAGCAGAGAACCCTTTTTCAATTTGGATAATTTCCTTACATTCACGTAATTCTGGTATTTTTCTTATTAATCCTTGATTAGTCATCATATCCCCCTTTAACCACCTCTACTTACTATTCTATCTTTATCTTTATTTTCCTTTATGAGAGTATACAAACTAACATTCAAACGAATACTTGAATATAAATAAATTTAGTAATACAATACAATCAAATGAATATTTGAATAAGGACGTGAATTTTATGATAACTAAAGATACTTGCGATATATATTGTCATAATGAAGAAAAGGTTAATCGTGTTCAATCCAAGATGAAAAACAATGATTTAGAAGGTATGGCAAAAATATTCAAAGCCTTATCTGATCAAAATAGAGCGAAAATTACTTATGCTTTATGTGAAGAAGATGATCTTTGTGTTTGTGATATTGCGAATATCATCGAGACATCAGTCGCAACAGCTTCTCATCATTTGAGAACGTTATATAAACAAGGAATTGTGAACTACCGTAAAGAAGGAAAGCTCGCTTTCTACTCTCTAGATGATGATCATATTCGTCAACTTGTATCTATTGCACTAATTCATCATCAAGAGGGGGAAAACCATGTCTTATAGTCAAATAAACACTAATCCTAATGCAGAAACATATCGAATACAAGGTTTAAGCTGTACAAACTGTGCAGCAAAGTTTGAAAACAATGTAAAACAATTACCTGGTGTTGAGAATGCTCAAGTAAATTTTGGAGCATCTAAAGTATATGTTGAGGGAAATACAACCATTCAAGATTTAGAAAAAGCAGGTTCGTTTGAGAATCTAAAAATCTCAGATGAAAGAGAACGTAAATCCAAAAAGAAGATTTCTTTTTGGAAACAAAAAGACAATATCCGTCTCTACATTGCCGCTTTTATTATAGTTATCAGTCTTATCGCTAGTTATTCCTTAAATGAACAAAGTATGATACCAACTATAGGTTTTGGCGCAGCAATTCTGATTGGCGGCTACTCTCTATTTATCAAAGGACTCAAGAATTTAATCCAGTTCCAGTTTGATATGAATACATTAATGACTATCGCCGTTATTGGTGCAGCATTAATAGGAGAATGGTTAGAAGGCGCAGCGGTCGTCATTCTATTTGCGATAAGTGAAGCATTAGAACGATTTTCTATGGATAAAGCGAGACATTCCATTCAGTCTCTAATGGACATCGCACCAAACGAAGCACTTATACGCAGAGGTAATATAGAGCAAACAGTCGATGTCAACGACATACAGATAAACGATATTATGATTGTGAAACCTGGACAAAAAATAGCGATGGATGGCACTGTCATCAAAGGATCTTCATCTGTTAACCAATCAGCTATTACGGGCGAAAGTATTCCTGTTGCTCGAATGACGGACGATGAAGTTTTTGCAGGTACATTTAATGTAGATGGATTATTAGAAATACGTGTTACGAAAAAAGTGGAAGATAACACTATCTCCAAGATTATTCATCTTGTAGAGGAGGCACAGGCGGAACGTGCGCCTTCACAAGCTTTCGTAGATAAATTTGCTAAATACTATACCCCAGTAATCATGCTCGTTGCTCTCATGGTGGCGATTGTTCCTTCAGCTATCACAGGAGATTGGAGTACTTGGGTATATCAAGGATTAGCTATATTAGTCGTTGGTTGCCCTTGTGCACTTGTAATCTCTACTCCCGTTGCAATTGTTACTGCAATTGGTAATGCCGCTAAAAATGGTGTACTGATTAAAGGTGGCGTGTATTTAGAAGAGACTGGATCACTACAGACTATCGCTTTTGATAAAACAGGTACCTTAACAGAAGGTGTACCGCACGTAACCAATATTGTATCCTATCAAGGCGAAGAAGATTATAACTTATCACTCATCGCCGCTATTGAAAATGGTTCCCAGCATCCACTAGCTGCTGCGATTATACGTAAAGCGGATGAGAATAACATTATATTTAAAAATGTGGAAATGGAAAACTTTAAATCGATCACAGGAAAAGGTGTTCAAGCTACGCTAGACAACAAAGATTATTACGTTGGTAGCCCTGACTTTTTTAAAGATTTACACACATCCATCGATTCAACTATCCAAAAACAAATAGAAGACTTACAATTAGAAGGAAAAACGGTGATCATTCTAGGAACTAATCAAGATATTCTCTCGTTATATGCCATTGCAGATAAAGTTAGAGAAGCATCAAAAAATGTAGTGATAAAACTAAATAAGCTTGGTATGAATACTGTCATGCTAACAGGTGACAATCACAATACTGCTTCAGCAATTGGAAATCAAGTCGGTGTCACCAATGTTAAGTCAAATCTATTGCCAGAAGATAAATTGAAGTACATTAAAGAGTTATCAACTAACCATCAAAAAACAGCGATGGTAGGAGATGGCATTAACGATTCTCCAGCACTCGCAGCTTCTACTGTCGGCATTGCAATGGGTGGTGCAGGTACCGATACCGCTTTAGAAACCGCTGATATCGTATTAATGTCGGATGACCTTAATAAATTACCATATACGATGAACTTAAGTAAGAAAACGCTAAGAATTATTAAAGAAAACATTATCTTTTCATTAGGAATTAAACTAGCAGCCCTATTACTCGTTATTCCAGGATGGTTAACGCTTTGGTTAGCAATCTTTGCAGATATTGGTGCAACATTAATCGTAACACTCAACAGCTTACGCCTGCTTAGAGTAAAAGATGACGCATAACTAAAAAGGAGTCGCTGTATGAAAGAATACACACAACTAACTTCTATCGAGATGGTTAGAGAATTTACGAGGGACAATCAATTATCATTCATATATATTTCTAGAGAAAACTGTAGTGTTTGTCATGCCGTGTGGCCAAAGGTTCAAGAGCTATTAAGTGACTACCCACAAATCCAAGTAGGAAAAGTCGATGCAGATGAAGTGAAAGAAATTGCAGGAGAATACCTAGTATTTACGGTACCTACCATGTTTTTGCTTCTAGAGCAAAAAGAATTATTTAGGGAAAGCCGATTTATTCGTATCGATCAATTAAAACAAAACCTAGAACGAGCTATACTAGATATCTAGTACAAACCCAATTTAACTAGACATGTATTGAATAATTTAAAGACGTTATCAAGAAAAAACTCCTTGAGTATGGTTTATTATTCCTTTAATGTAGCTGCTTGGATTCGGCTTTGATTGTAATGGAAGACGGCGACCCCTGCTCAGAATAACGAACTGAAGATCCACTTGAAAAGTGTTCTTCTTTTCAAGTTAGCTGAGGCCGTGCCTGCTAAAAACGCGTCCGTCTATAATGGAAATCAAACAGCACAACATTCGAATTTTATACTAAATATATTAATTATGAAATTGGTTCATTAAATTAAAAACTGAAACACAAAGAAAACGAGGCTAGATTTT